>NZ_JAPFQV010000053.1:0-45036 GCF_033804685.1 Micromonospora sp. RTP1Z1 | reverse complement strand
GTCGGCATCCTGCACGGATGCCTCAAGACCGGCATTCCTTACGACGAGGCGACCGCGTGGTCACACCACCTCACCGAGGTCGCTGCTTGACATTCAAGCTCATGGGATGTCTTGCGGGACCGGAACCGCGGCGGGGCCACCTTGCGGCCCTTGCGCTTGCCCGACAGCGAGGCAAAGAAGTTGCGGTACGCGGTGTTCAGGTCCGCTAGGGCCTGCTGCAGCACCACCGACGAAACCTCACCCAGCCATGCCCGTTGCGGCGTGTCCTTGGCCTGCGTGATGACCTGCCTGGACAGCTCGGCGTCCGACAGGTACGGCAAGCCCTGCTCGCGGGCTTGCTGCCGTGCCCGCAGCCCGTCGTTGAACACCACCCGCGCGCACCCGAACGCCTTCGCCAGCCCGTGCTGCTGACTCGACGTCAGGTAGACGCGATAGTTGTAACGCAGCTGCACGAGGCAACTGTACCGTTGGTTTATGGCTGAACTCGAAGGCATCCGCACTGGTAGACACTGTGTTTTCGCGATGCACGTTCACTTGGTCTTCGTGACGAAGTTCCGGCACAAGGTGTTCAGCGACCGGCACCTGTCCCGGATGGAAGAGATCATGCGGGCGGTGTGCACCGACTTCGAGGCCGAGCTGATCGAGTTCAACGGCGACAACAACCACGTCCACCTGCTGGTCAACTACCCGCCCAAGGTGGCCGTTGCCCGCCTGGTCAACAGCCTCAAGGGCGTCTCCTCCCGCCGCCTGCGGCAGGAGTTCCCCGACCTCATCCGCCACTACTACCAGACCAACAAACTCTGGTCCGGCTCGTACTTCGCCGGCTCCGTGAGCGGCGCACCGCTGAGCGTCGTCCGCCACTACATCGAGCAGCAGAACCGTCCGGCTTAAGGCACTGCCCGGGCCTTTGCGGCCCTCCCAGCGCGGGCCTTCACCCCGCCCTGAAGGGGCGGAGCACTGGCCCGCATTCCGGTAGCGCCGGGCACCTGTTCGGCGGCGCGGCGTACGTCGTCGAGCAGTATTTCCATGTCGTTGCGAGTGGTGCGGTAGTTGAGTACGCAGCCGCGTAGCGCGAACCGGCCGTTGATGGTCGCGTTCGACAGGTACGAGCTACCGGCCTGCTGCAGCGACACCAGGACTTCTTCGTTGAGGCGGTCGAGTTCCTGCTCGTCGACCCCGGATCTTGGCCCGGTACGTAGCGCCGGGGGCAGGTAGCGGAAGCAGAAGATGGAGAGCTCCACCGGGGAGAGCATCTCGAAGTCGTCGCTGGCGTCGACGAGTTCCGCCAGATGGCGGGCGCAGTCGAGGTTGGACTCGATCGCTTCGCCTATGGCCTGCGAACCGGCGTGGGCCAGCACCATCCAGACCTTGAGGGCACGGAAACGCCGGGAGAGGTCCGGGCCGTAATCCCAGAACGTGAACGCCTCGGCGGGCTCGGTCTGCATAACGCGGGTGTAGTCGGCGTCCAGGGTGAAGGCGTCGCGCGCCGCCTCGGGGTTGCGGTAAATGAGGCAGCCGCAGTCAGCGGGCAGGTAGAGCCACTTGTGCGGGTCGAGGGCGATCGAGTCCGCCTCCGACAAGCCATCGAAGAGTGGGCGGGCCGAGCGGGCGAGTCGGGCGAAGCCGCCGTAGCAGGCGTCGACATGCATCCACAGCCCGTACCGCTTCGCGATTGCCGCGATCTCCGTCAGCGGATCGACCGCACCGGTGGCCACCGTGCCCGCGCTCGCGACCACGCAGAACGGATCCGCAGCCGCGGCCAGGTCCTCTTCGATCTTGCGTACGAGGTCGTCGACGTCCATCCGGAAGCGCGCGTCCACCGCGACCTCTCGTACGTTCCCGCGTCCGATGCCGAGGAGGGCGGCGGCCTTGTGGATCGAGTGGTGGGCTTCCTGGGAGGCGTAGATCCGTAGCGGCCTGGGGTGGGCGCTGACGCCGTAGGTGGCGACCGCATCGCCGCAGTGGCGGTGCCGTGCGGCGGCGAGAGCGGCGAAGTTGGCCATTGAGCCGCCGCTCATGAAGAGGCCACCAGCGCTCGGGTCGCAGCCGAGCGCCTCCTTGATCCAGCCGATCGCCACGTGTTCCAGCTCGGTGGGGGCCGGCGCTGATCTCCAGGCGGGAAGGTTCGCGTTCAGAGCCGAGGCGAGGAAGTCGGCCACCGACGCCACCGGCGTGCCCGGCGCGGAGACGTACCCGAAGAAGCGCGGATGCCCGTTGTGCCGGCTACCAGGCACGATCACGTCGCGAAATACGTCGAGCAAGTGGCTGAAATCCCGACCTTCGGCGGGCAGCGGCTCGGCGAGTAGATCCTTCAGAGCGGCCGCCGAGGTACGCGGAGCGACAGGCCGGTCGCGGATCGAGCCATGGTAGGCGGCGGCCCACTCCACGGCTTCCATACCCATCTCGCGGATCCTCCCTGGCGAGGGATCCAGCGCGGACTCTTCGATCGGTGGACCGGATGACGTCGGACTCATCGCCGGAGCGTAGCCGAGGGTCCGTTCGTACTCGTGTCAGTGAGGATGGCTGTCCCCTGGGCTACTCACGACCCCGGCCCCCGCTCATGGCTCGCATAATGCCGACTGCCGTGTCTGACGCGGGTGATTACCCGCAGCATGATGCTCACCCGCACCCTAGCTGACCGGTTGTCGATTCGCGGGCAGGCAACCCGTGGTTGTCGACTCTCAGGCGAGCAGCGGCTCGAAGATGTCGCGAGCCAGCGTGAGGGCGTCGTCTTGGTCGAGGACGGTGGCTGTGAGGGTGGGATGGGCGCTGATCCACGCCTGGGCGTTTTCGGTCGAGGTGAAGAAGTTGATGGTGGAGCAGCAGGTCTCTACGGAGGGGCCGGTCGTCCGGCTGGCCGCGTACACCACCACCGCTTCCGGCGGCTGGTAGGTGGCGGCGCCTTCGGTGACGGTGACCTGGATGGGGTTGCCGTTGTGCGGGTCTGCGGAGGTGATGACCGCGTCGGTGTCGAGCATGAACGGCATGCCCAGCGCGTCGATGGCGCACATCGCGAACACGTCGACGTCACCGAGCGACACCTCATGCGGTGTCGGCACCGGGGAGAACGGGTAGGCGGCGATCAGCCGTGCGCCGTCGTCGACGGCGAGCAGATCCACGGCACTGAGTTGCCGTAGGGCGGCTGCCGCATCGAGGCCGGCCGCGTCGGCGGCCGAGCTGATCTCGGTCGGGCTGGGGGCGGTCCCGGTGGCGGCGAAATGGCGCAGGACCGCCCGATGCACCTGACGTAAACCATCCGGCAGCTGCGCCGCGCGGCGGGGCCGGTCGACCCGGATGGCGTTGCCCGGCTGGGCGCAGCAATCCACCGCTTGCAGGCCCGCCCCAGCCGGGACCGCCGCTGATTCCGACGTCATCGCCTGTTGCACGGCTGACTGAATATGCTCGGCGGTCGGGAGGTCCAGCCGGCACGCCGCCCCGCCGTCAACGACCCCGCCCATCACATCCACGCCGTTGACGAGCACCGACGGCGACGGATAGTCCCCCACCACCTCGGTCACCTCGGCCGGCAGCCCGAGGGCGGCCAACGACGTGTACAGCGCCTCCCTGACCGGGGCGAGATTCGGGCAGTCCGGCACCGAGCGAAGTTCGACTATCACCCCACCAGTGTGAACCCCGTATCCGACTCAGGGTCAAAGGCCACCGCTGGGCGCACTGGCACCAGCCGGACCAGGCAAGTGGCAGACGCCACCGGAGTCACGGCCGAGACCCTGCGCTTCTACGAACGACGCGGCCTGCTGCCCGCCCCGGCACGACCAGGTCGGTCAGTGTGCGCGTGCTCGGGGCAGGGATCGCAGGGTCAGGCCGATGCGGGCCAGGCTGACCGGAACCGCCACAAGCATGGGCCACACCAGGGTCGGGGTGACAAGCAGAACGGCGGCCACCATCGCCACGTCCAGGGCGACAAGGCCGAGCCCGGCGTTCTCCCCGACGCGGGCGCGGCGGTAGCTGCGCCGGCTGGTCGCCGCAGTGATCAACGCGGCGACGACTGCCAGCAGCGTGCATCCGAGCGGTCCGCCGACCAGGGCTTGCACGACGAACGCGTCGGTGATCTGGTCGACGCTGCCGAATTCGGCGATCGCGGCGCGGGCCGCGTCCGCCGGCGGCAGCCCGGCGGACAGGTGGTGCTGCCAGGTCTCGGTCAGCCCGTCGGCGAGTCGCCGGGTCCTGGTCGAGCGTGGACGGCGGGCGGCATCCCCCTCGCCGTCAGCCTGACCAGCGGCAACCGCCACGACGTCACCCAACTGATGCCCCTGGTCGACAAGATCCCACCGACCGTGGCATCCGAGGCCGTCCGCGACAACGGCCCGAGCGGATCTACGCCGACCGCGGCCACGACTACGACATCTACCGCCGTCAACTCCGCGACAAGGGCATCACCCCGGTCATCGCCCGACGCGGTACCGGCCACGGATCCGGACTCGGCACCCGACGATGGGTCGTCGAACAGACCATCGCCCTGCTGCACTGGTTCCGCCGCCTCCGCATCCGCCGGGAGTACCGCCGTACGCGGCGCGCCACCGCTTCGCGGGGAGGTTGTCCGTCCAGCGGACGATCAAGGGAAAGGAAGGCACCCACTCCTTTCCACTCTCAACATATATCGCACCTGGGGACTTGCGGCAAGACCCGGGTCGTGCCGCAGAATCGTCGGCCGAGGCCAGAACCTACGGAAATGGGGAGTCGCGAAATGGTCAGGATCACATCTGCCAAGATCGTCTCGTGGGGGCTGGACGGGCCGCGAGCGAGCCGTACGGTGTGAAATCTCGCCAGGACGGGGCTACACAAGCCTGAGCGGGTGGGGGATGGCGACGTAGCACACGCGGTGGAGCGGGCCTGCGCAGGCCGCTCGCCATGCTGTCGCGCCTGGACCGGTTGGGCGACGTGCCGGTCGTGGCCATGCTGCCGTCGCCGCACCCGCTGCCGGGCCGGCCGTTCCCGCCGGACGTGACCGACAACCGGGTGCTGTGGGACCTGGACGCCCGGAGCTATAACGCGCTGTTCGGCGCGGCGCTCAACATCCACCGGGCGTCGCTCGGCCAGCCGCCGGTGGACAACGTCCGCGACCACGTCTGGGGCCGCGCGACGACGCGTACGCGCAGCTCGTCGCGGCCGTGACGGGCGCCGCGTTCTGCACCGCGATGATGCGCTGGGCCACGGCGGGCCACGGCGCGGCCCCGCTCGCCGACCAGGTGGACGAGGCGTTCGCGATGCTCGCCGGCGGCCTGGCCACACCCACCCCTAACACCGAGGAGAGCAGATGACCGTTCAACCCGAGCCAGGCGTTTGCAAGCGACCTCAGATCGGAGCTGATGACGTGAGCCCCCTGACTACCAGCGTGTTTGACTTTCCCGACCACCTCTCCCCCAAGGCCGACCCGACGCTGATCGCCCGCGACGAGCAGCACTTCGCGGCCATCGCGGAGAGCCTCGAGCAGGTGGACGCCGACCTGTCCGACCGCCTCGACGCCGCCCGCAAGGCACCCGGCGGCAAGGGCCGGCAGGCGGTGGACCGCGACCAGGAGGTCCGCCGGCTGACCGCTCGCCTGCGACAACTGCGTCGCTTCGGCTTGGACCTGTGCCTGGGACGCATGGTCAGCGCGGACAACCCCGAGCCGGTGTACGTCGGACGACAGGGCCTCACGGACAGCGCGGGTCGTCGGCTGCTGGTCGACTGGCGCTCCCCGGCGGCTGAGCCGTTCTTCGGAGCGACCCACGCCAACCCG
The DNA here is from genome assembly GCF_033804685.1 of Micromonospora sp. RTP1Z1. Taxonomy (NCBI): domain Bacteria; kingdom Bacillati; phylum Actinomycetota; class Actinomycetes; order Micromonosporales; family Micromonosporaceae; genus Micromonospora; species Micromonospora sp. RTP1Z1. The sequence continues at coordinate 39,296 of NZ_JAPFQV010000053.1, read as the reverse complement.
ATGGGCCTGGCCAGCCGCCGCCGCTATCGCTGGACCCGCGGCCGGATCAGCGACTACTGGGACGAGGTGTTCACCGCGGACGGGTTCGAAGGGCACGCCGCCGCGCTCGACGACCAGTCAGCCTTCATCGCCAGCCTGGGCGGCAACCGGTCGAACCGGATGCGGGACGTGCTCGGCACCATCCAGGCCGACCAGGACGCCATCATCCGAGCGGGATCCCGCGGCGCTCTCGTCGTCGACGGCGGTCCGGGTACGGGCAAGACGGTCGTCGCGCTGCACCGCACCGCCTACCTCCTCTACTCCGACCCTCGCCTCGGTCACCGCCGGGGCGGCGTGCTGTTCGTCGGCCCGCACCAGCCGTACCTGGCCTACGTCGGCGACGTCCTGCCCAGCCTCGGAGAGGACGACGTGCAGATCTGCACCCTGCGGGACCTCGTCGCCGAGGGAGCCGCCGCCGCGATCGAGACCGACCCGAACGTGGCCCTCCTGAAGTCGTCCGCGAACCTGGTGAAGGCGATCGAGACGGCCGTCAGGTTCTACGAGGAGCCGCCCACCAAGGGAATGACGGTCACGACCGACTCGTCCGACATCTGGCTGAGCGCCGACGATTGGGCCGAGGCGTTCGAAGCACGAGAACCCGGTACCCCGCACCACGAGGCACGCGACCAGATCTGGGAGGAGCTGCTCACGATCCTGGTGGACAAGCACGACGGCGACGAACCAGCCGACCTGGTCCGCATGTCGCTGCTGCAGAACAAGGAGCTGCGCACGGCCTTCAACCGCGCGTGGCCGCTGCTCGAAGCGGCCGACCTCGTCGGAGACCTGTGGTCGGTACCCGCCTATCTGCGCAAGTGCGCTCCCTGGCTCAGCCCCGACGACGTTCAGAAGTTGCAGCGCGGAGACGCCCAGGCCTGGACGTTGTCCGACCTGCCGCTCCTGGACGCGGCACGGCAGCGGCTCGGCGATCCGGAGGCGTCCCGACGTCAGCGCCGGCACGACGCCGCGGTCGCCGCCGAACGCGAGCGCATGGCCAGGGTCGTCGACGACCTGATCGAGGCCGATGTCTATGACGACGGCGAAGGCCTGCTGACGATGCTGCGCCAGCAGGATCTGCGGGACGCCCTGGTCGACGAGTCCGGACTGTCGGGCGCCGACCCGGACCTGCTCGCCGGCCCGTTCGCGCACATCGTCGTGGACGAGGCTCAGGAACTGACCGACGCTGAGTGGCAGATGTTGTTGCTCCGTTGCCCGTCCCGGAGCTTCACCATCGTCGGGGACCGCGCCCAGGCCCGGCACGGGTTCACGGAGTCGTGGCAGGAACGCCTCGAGCGGATCGGGCTCGACCGGATCAACCTGGCCTCCCTCACCATCAACTACCGGACGCCGGAAGAGGTCATGGCGGAAGCCGAGCCGGTCATCCGGGCCGTGCTCCCGGACGCCAACGTGCCGACCTCCATCCGCAACAGCGACGTCCCCGTCGTACACGGATCTGCTTCTGATCTGAGCTCGATCCTCGACACCTGGCTCGCCGCGCACACCGACGGGATCGCCTGCGTCATCGGCGATCCCACATTCCGGACGACGTCCCGCATCCGGTCGCTGACCCCGGAGCTGTCGAAGGGGCTCGAGTTCGACCTGGTCGTCCTCATCGACCCAGAGGCATTCGGCAAAGGCATCGAAGGAGCGGTCGACCGCTATGTCGCGATGACCCGAGCGACCCAGCAACTCGTCATCCTCACGAGATCCTGACAAGGTGATCGCCGCCTGACGATCATGAGGACCGCTACCGAAGTTCGACAAAACGCGGAACAACCTCACCACCGTGACACACCGCCGTCTCTTGCACCGGCCGAATGCCTGGGCCAGGTTGACGAGCTGATCCGAACCGGCGGCGACGGATAGCAGAAGCTGACTGGCCTCTACCGTCGCCCGCCCGGGTAGCGCGGCCGCGGCCGCAGATCCTCCTCGCCAACGTCGCCGCGTGGTACGAATGCTTCAAGGCTCCGACAAAGCCGGCAGAACGGGCGGGATGATGACGACGAGCGGTGCCAAGCTGCTGCGAAGACCCGAAGAGCCGCGGCGGGCAAACTTCCTGGAGCTGTTCTTCGACCTGGTGTTTGTCGTCGCGCTCGTCCAGCTCTCGCACGGGCTGATCCAGGATCTCCGATGGAGCGGCGCTTTCCAGACGCTGGTGCTGCTGTTGGCGATGTGGTGGGTCTGGTCCGTCACGGCGTGGGTAACCGACTTGTACGACCCGCAGCGGCCGGCGATACAGCTGCTGGTGACCGCGACCATGCTCGGCAGTTTGGTGATGGTGGTCGCGCTGCCCGATGCGTTCGGCGAGCGAGGTCTGGTCTTCGCAGGCATGTACGTCGCCATCCATGTCGGCCGCCAACTCTTCCTCGTCCTCGCTCTGCGTGGCCATGAAGTGCAGAGCAGAAGCGTGCGGGTGTTGTTCTGGTTTGGTGTCTCGGCGGTGCCGTGGATCGCGGGTGCGCTCGCGCAGGGTGCGGCGCGTGGGGCGTTGTGGACGCTGGCGGTGGCCGTGGACTACACGGCACGCGGATTCCGCTTCCCCACGCCGGGGTTGGGTCGCTCGCCCGAATCGGAGTACCCGATCGTGGCCGAGCATCTGGCCGAGCGGTACCGGCAGCTTTTCGTCATCGCGCTCGGCGAGTTGATCCTGGTCACCGCGTTGACCCTCAGTGGCAGCGGCTTCGCGGCTGATCGGACCGCGGCGTTCGTGGTGTCGTTCGTCGGCGCGGCGCTGTTCTTGCGGATCTACATCTACCGCTCGGGAGAGTTGTTGCCGGCTGCCATCGCAGCGGCGCCCCACCCAGACCGCTTAGGCGTGTCGGCGCTAACCGCTCATCTGCTCATGATGGCCGGCATCGTCGCGACCGCGGTGGGCGACGAACTCGTCATCGCCCATCCACTCGGGCACACACGGCCGGCCTGGGTCGCCGTCATCCTCGGCGGGCCCGCACTGTTCCTGGTCGGGCGTTCCTTCTTCGAGTACGCGGTGTTCAGCCGCGTGTCCCGGGACCGGGTGATCGGGCTGCTCGTGTTGGTCGCCCTGACACCGCCGATGCTCCTCGTGCCGCCGCTACTGGCCGCCATCGCCGCCATCGCAGTCCTCGGCGGGGTCGCCATCGCCGATGAAGCCCGCGCCCGCGGACGCCCACCCGAGCCGCCGTCACCACCCGGTTAGCCGAAAGTGTCACCCACGTCTTGAGACAAGATCTCGGCAGGCTGCTCGCCGCGGTACCAGAGCGCTACCGATCCCTCGTCGCCCTGGCCGCCGGTACCGGCCTGCGCTGGGGTGAGTGCGCCGGCCTGCAATGGGACGCAGTGGACCTCGCGACAGCAACGGTCCGCGTCATCAGGGTCACCGAGGAGGTCTCCGGGCACATCACGATCAACCCCTACCCGAAGTCAAAGGCCGGCCGCCGCACGGTGCCGCTCCCGCCGTTCGCGGCCCAGCTCCTCACGGAGCACGCGCGGGCCTTCCGGCACCACGACCAGGTCCTCGACTTCACCACCGGGACTGGCCAGCCGATCCGCCGCGGCACGTTCCGAAGCCGAGTGTGGAAGCCCTCGCTGCAGCGCGCCGGCCAGCCGGCCGTACTGCGCTTCCACGATCTCCGGCACTCATACGCCACCTGGCTGGTGTCGGACGGCGTACCGATCAATGACGTGGCCAAGGTGATGGGACACGAGCAGACTTCGACGACCTTGAACCGCTACACCCACTCCACCGCTGAGCGGGACCGGCGGGTGCTGAAGTCCTTCGCTGCCTTCTCGCTGCCAGCGGCCACCGACTAACCCTCAGAGACGAGCCAAGACCCCTCGATCGAGGGGCCTTGAGCTTGCCCGGGTCGGATGCGGTCTCGTGCGAGGCAACACGGTTCCTTGCGGTCGCTCGTGGCCTGGCTCCGTGCGGTTGGTTGCTGCACTCGGCTGCTGTACGGGAGAGGGCTCGTCCACATTTCCCTGTTGCTTCAATCCCGTGCCGAAGAAGCCGGTGACGTCGGCGGCAAGATGACTGTTTCTGATCAACGAGTACACCTCTGATCCGGGCCTTGGATCCCTAACGCCGGAATGGGCGTGGTGTTCAACGGCTGAAGGAGCCGCAGGAAGCTGCCCGCCCCTTGCGAGGCGGGCAGCTTCATTGTGCGACGCTATTTCATCGGGGTCTCGGGCTGGGGGCGACAACTGAACAGCGATACACCTCGTCCGTCGTGACGAGAGTGATTGTCCCTGCGGCCGCAGCCGCCAGGATATCCGCTTCTGAGGTGAACGCCGTAGGCGGAACGATGCGGACTTGCCGCCACAGGGGGTTGAACCCTTCACGCTGGATGGCATCGATCACAGGAGGGAACGGCTGTTCGTCGTCCAGGTCGGCCCCTGCATAGATCGTGTTGATGCTCCCGTTGTGCGCGATCAGCGCGGCTGAGGCACCGGCCGGCATCTCTTTCATATTGACGGTGACCGGCTTGCCCTCGTAGAAAGCGGGCATCTGGCCAGCCTTACCCTTCATGCTTTCTGCGTGCGCCACCCCTGTGCCCAAAGTGGAGAGCAGCAACGCAAGAGGGAGGGAGATGAACGCACGAGCCGATTTCCTGCGGATGTTCACATGAACCTTCTTCAATCGCTGTGGTGGGAAGGTGCAGATGGGGTTCGTAGCGCTGTTGCGCGTACTCACGGACGATAGGCACTGCCGGTTGAGGGTGTCCCGGTCTTCGCGGAAGTTGAGGTGGCGGTCCCCCACCTGGGTGAACCACCCCGGGTTCCGTGGCGACTCGATTGTGAGGATGAGTCATGCCATGGAAGTCCCCTACCCGCGTGAGTTGCGGGATCGGGCGGTTCGGATGGTCCCGGAGACGGCCCACGGCCATTACGCTCGTTCGCGCCGCATTCCCAGGGTGCCCAGCCGGAGTCAGTGCCGCTTCAGGCGGCGCACGGGCAAACCGTTGACTGCCTCGGCGACGCATCGTCCCTGCGTAAGCCCTCGCTCGATCGCTGGGCGGAAATGAATGCCGCCGTACAACCGGGATAACGCCGCCTCCTTCGCGGCCGCACTGAACGAGTCGAAACGCCGCGGCGCGAGTCCTCGGTTGTCGTGCGTGTGGTCGTCGAGGGAGTACGAGTCACCGAACAGGTCCGCGAGCACCCCGAACGCGGCGGCGGACTGTACCGAGTGGCCCGACGTGTACTCCGGGAAGGGCGGCGTGTTCAGCAGCGGCAACCAGGTCGGGTCGATGAGCCGCTGGATGTACGTGACGGGGCGGAGCAGGTTGTAGATGTACTTCGTCTTCCAGCAGGCGATGAATGCGTCGCACACGGCCATGCCGACCTTGGCATAAGTCTCCGCGGCGAGCATCAGCGACGCGTCCTCGAGGCGCAGCACCTGCGTCGCTACCGAGATCGAGTGACCTGGCGGACTGGCCGTCACACCCGGGTCGTCGGACCAGAAGAGCGCGATCGCCTCCTGCTCCGGCGTGCGGTTGTTGACCGCGTCGTACACCTCCCGCGCCTCTCCGAAGAAGGCAGACTGTCGCTGCTCGGAGTACAGGGTGGGATCGTCGGGTGCGCAACTGCGGCCGTCGCGCAACACCAGAGGGCGGTTGTCACCCCATCTCGGCTGCAGCGCGGGCTGGAACGCCGGTGGGGTGGGGACCCAGAGCCCAGGGCCGGGCGGCGGCACGTAGTCCGGCGGGAAGTTGCGCAGATAGCCCTCGTGGCCGCCGTCCCCGCGAGACCAGTCGAACACCGCGCGCGCCACCTCCGCACCGCGCCGCGCCGCCGCGGCGACCTCCGAATGGGAGGAGCGGCGGCGTGCACGCTCGCTGAGCTCGGCCTCCAATGCGTCGATCGCGGCCAGGTTGGCCGCACTCGTGTTGGCGTACAGCGAGCGCAGGATGCCGGCGAGCGCGGCATTGGCCACGACCGGCCAGTTGTCGCCCCGCTCGTCACGAGGCAGCCCGCGTAGACCCGGCCACTGCCGGGCGAGCGATCGGTACTGCCGGGATCCGTGAACGACGGCCTCGTATAGCGTCACACCCGCGTAGCCCAACGAGCGCGCCGTCACCGGCGGCGTGAAGCCAGGCGTCGTCCGCGTCAGCGCCAGCGCCAGGTCGAACCAGGCGAGCGGAACGGACGCATCGAAGTCCTCAGGATGCCGATCGCGGCTCGCCCCTACGGCACGTGGCGCTCGTCCCGCGACGGCGGCGGCTCCAATGCCCGCCAGGACAATACGGCGGGAGATGAGGTTGGCAGACGACGGTTGGTGGCTCATGGCGTACACCTCTGCCCCGTAGTTCGTGGCCATCGGCCGCTCGAATTGGGGTCGGCCAATGTGAATCGTCTTGGTCGTCAGGCCGCGCCGCGCTGGTGTCGGTGGGCAGCAACACGCCTATCACCTGCGGCAACTGAACGAAGCCTAGCGAGAGCAGGGCGGCGCGAGCGGAAGAACAGAACCCCTCAGTCCCATTTCACCTGCGCGTGTTGCCCGGCCGCCAATACGCCTCGACCAGCTACGAGTCGGCCGGGCGACGCTCCGGCAAGGTCCACATCAGCAAGATCGCGGTCGAGCTGCGCCAGGCGATCATCGCCCTGGGCGTCGGGATCACCCTGCACCACCCCGACTTCGCCGCCTACAAGCGCCGTCTCATCGGCGCCGGCAAGAAGCGCAGGCCCGAGGTGCCCTCGAGCTGGCCTGGCTGATCGCCGCCGGCGCGGCGGGTGAAGCGCTGCGACAGGCCGAGCGCCGGGCGGACGAGGCCGAGCGCATCCGCGAGGAGACCGCGCGGCGCCCCGCCAACGAGGAGCGGCTGCACATCGGTCGGGTCCATCGCCGGGGCCCACCTCGCTGATCACCACCTTGCCGTCGCGAGCCAGCCGGCTCGCGCGGGAGTTGCATGATTCGCTCACCCGCCAGATCTCGGTCATCAAGGTGCGGGCCGAAGTCCCCGACCCGGCGCAGCTCTACCCGGAGGTCGCCTGCGCCGGCAGCCTGGCCGCCGCGTTGAGGCGGCCCGCCGCCGAGATCGGCGTGGACGTTGGCGACGTAGCCGCCAACGAGCGCGACCCGCTGCGGTACGCGGGGGTGGCCAGCGCGGTGCCGGAGCGCGTCGCTGGTCGAGGCGATCGAAGGGGGTTCCGGCGCCGTGTGGCTCCCGTTCGGGGTGATCGACGAGGCCGCCGCCGAGCGTGCCCTCGACGCCGGGCTCGACGTCGTCATGGAACGTTGCCCGGCGATCGAGTGGGCGCGACACCGGGGCGTGCAGGCGTGTGTCGTCGAGCATGGCACGATAGGCGATCACGTGGGGTCCTCACCATGGTGGGCGATCTTGTGGTGAGAACTGCTTACCGAGGACCCCACGCCCCTGTACGGCACCGTCCGAAGTAGGCAAGATGCCCGTGTCGTCCCGGATCAGATCGCATTCCTTGCTGAGATCACCTCATTCCCTCACCCCGGCAGCGTTCCACGGGGCCCCTGCCCGGTAGAACGCTGCCACGACGCGCCTGGCGTGGGGACGGCTCAGCGGCCCCATCGCGCACGATTCAGTCCTCGAACAGAACCTCCGGGTAGCGCGCGTCAGGCCCGTCCAGCAGCGGCGTCGGCGCGTTGCGGAGGAACCGGTCGAAGTAGGCCGTGAGGTAGGTCTGCTCGATCTGGACGGCCCGGTCACCGTCGATGGTGCCCGTCATCTCGGTCGGGAACATGCCGGCCAAATGCAGCGGTCCGCTGAGCGGTGCGATATCGGTGTAGGTCAGGTGCCCAGAGCCGGCCACCTTGAGGTCGCGGTGCCAGCCACGCAGGTGGGACCAGAACGTCGCCCAGGTACCGTCATTTGACCTGTCATGGCCGGCACTGCTCATCAGCAGGAACGGGCGGGACAGCCCGGCGTCGACGACGGGGCCGTAGAGGGTGCCGTCCAGGTCGACGCCGGCAGCAATGCGCGGGTCGGTGCGCATCGCCGCGGCCGTGGTGGCACCGCCCATCGAGTGGCCGAACATTCCCACCCGGTGCAGATTCATGGTGCCACGTAGGCGTCCGTGGAGCATGGACAGTTCGTTCAGTACGAATTTGGTGTCATCGGCTCGTACCGCGACGGCCGCCGCGTTGGTCTGGTCACTGTCTGGTGGCTGGTTACGCAGCACCAGCCGGCCCCCGGGGAATTCCACCGCGTCGGCGTCGTAGGGGTGGTCGATGGCGACCACGACGAATCCCTGACTGGCCAGATCCTCCACCATCGTGGTGTACAGGCTACGGCTGCTGCCCGAGCCGGGTGAGAACAACACGACCGGCCAGCCGCCCCGCGTCCGGCGCGGCGGCGCGTCCACGTGGGCACGGGTACGGATCGAACCGAGCGTCCCCGCCGGCAAACCACTGGCGTTCTCCTCGAACGCGGCCAACGCGGAAGTCATGTAGGGAGCCGGAGCAGATTGTTCGACGTCGGTGGCCGGATACCACAGCTGGATCATCACCGACCGATCCTGCGGCGTCGGCGCGAACGGATCCGCGCGGTGGTGGTCGGTCAGTGCCCGAGTCAGCGTGCCCACGTCGTACCGGCCAGGCAGCGCCGGCAGCTCGACCGCGTCGGCAGCCGGCGCCGGTACGGTCGACACAGCACGCGGCGAGGCCTGAACACTTGTCGAGACCAGCACGGCGGGAGACAGCGCAACGGCGAGGGCCATGCCCGCGAGGCCGAGGCGTTTGGCGTTCTTCATCATTGGTTGATCACACCCGGTCGACCCCCGTGCCGTCGTCCACCCGAATGCCGACCCGGCTGTCCGCCACAGGTCGTACGCTGACGCGCCAACCACCCAGGGAACTCAGGGTTGTCACCCAGGGTCTAGATCGGCCCGCCGAGCGCCGAAGAAGTCAGGTCGATCATCAGGGGAAGCTCGACGAGCATTGTGCACAGGTCCTCTCCGGAGCCGATCGGGTGAGCGAGCCAACGGGAGTCCTCATAACGGGAGTCTTCATGGAGCACGTGGTTCTCGGCGATCACTACCCGCGATAGCCTCCAACACGACGGCACCGATCGGGTCCCGGACGTCCTGTACTACAGCGGTGACGCGATCGTGTGCCAACATTGAGGCCGCGACCGGCGTCCGTACGCACGCCACAACACTCCAGCCCTCCTCTGCAAAACGGGCGACGAGCGCCTTACCCAATCCTCTGCTTGCACCGGTGACTACCGCCAGCCGGTCACGCTGAGACCGCAAAGGATCGCTCAACGCAGTACCAGAAGGTCCAGCGCATCGATCACGGGCCCGGTGTCGACCCGTGCGGCCTCGTGGAGTCGCCTGACTCCGGCGGCGTACTCGTCGTCGGTGATCAGCTGAAGCAGAGTGTGCGCTTCCCGCCGCAGTGTGGCGGCTGCCTCCCGCAGCGACGCGGCGGTGATCTGGGGGACCTGCTCGATGGCCGCCGTGGCGAATCCGGCGTCGGCGAAGCCAGATTCGACGTCGGCGATGCTGGGGTAGGTGTCGAGCACTCGGATGGCTTCCGGGAAGTAGCGAAACAGGGTGATCGCCTGGTGCCGGCCGGCGAACGCCGACCGGATGAGCACGGGGGCGCCGGGGCGCAGGACCCGGCGTAGTTCGTGGGCTGCGGCGGTCAGGTCGGAAACGTGGTGGATGACGGTGGAAATCCAAGCGCCGTCGATGCTGTCGTCATCGAGCGGGATGTGCGCGGCGTCGCCAGCGAGGATGGGCTCGAACACGGAGCGGGCCCGCATCGCCGCCGACGGCTCGACGGCGATGACGTCGGAGCCGGGGAACCAGTTGGTGAAGGCCCGCGCCCAGCTTCCAGTGCCGGCACCCAGGTCGAGCAGCCGCATGCCCGGCTGCGGGGCGAGGTGCCGGGTCGCGGCGGCCCGCCACGACGCGAGCCCGTCATCGGTGAGGTGGCGGGTTGCCTCGAACGCTGCCGCGTCAGCGTGGTCGTACGCGATGCGAGCCATGCTGATGAGCCAACTACCTGGCGAGGCGGGGGGCAAGGAGGCAATGGCGTGATTCACATTCGCCAATTCTGTTGGCTTGACTACCCCGCTGCTTCCGCTCACAAGAGCTGTGATGAACTGCGCACACAGAGGGTCGGCCCAACCTAGCTGAGCGACCCGATGTCGTGGTGGCGCCGGAGCTGACCGGCATACTGCTCGGCCCGCTGGTGGCGGTTCACCTGCGGGCCGGGTTCGTCGCCGCCGTCAAGGGCAGTGACGGCCGCATACCGGCGGAGCCGACGACATGGGTCCACTCCCGCACCGGACTACCGGGGGCGGTCACTGGCGCTGGGCGTACGCGATCGGCACGTCCGCCGCGGCGACCGGGTGCTCGTGGGTGGCGACCGGCGCCCAGGTACGCGCCCTGTACGAGCTGATCTCGTCGCGCGGCGCCGTCCCCGTGGGGACGGCCGCGGTCGTGGCCGACTGCCCGCCGGAGGTGGTCGCGGAACTTCGGATCCGCGGCCTGCTCGACGGACCGACCTGCCCTCGGCCTAGACCGCCCCGGTCCACGGCATTCGCCACGTTGCCGGAGCCGCGCCTTGATCCACTCGGAGTCGGGATATCGGGCTATCGGCCGCAGCGCGACACCCCGATGTCACGGACATCGAGTGGATCAACGCGCTTCAAGAAGCGGCGAGATATTTGGACATCCCTTCAGGATGCGGGTCAGCCCTTGTTCACCGACGATGGGAAGCCGACCGAGGTTGTCCCTACCCTGCTCTGTGCGGTCGGCACGCGTTCGGCCACGACGTCTTCGGAGGTACCCGATGAGCATGTCCCACCACGTGAACCGCCGGCGCTTGCTCGCCGGAGCCGCCGGAGTGGCGGGCGCCGCGGCCCTCGGGCGCAGCTTGTCGGCGTCGGCGGCGGCGCCGCTTCCCGAACCGGCGAGCAGCGGCATCGATCACATCGTGGTCGTCATGATGGAGAACCGGTCGTTCGACCACTACCTCGGCTGGTTGCCCGGTGCCGACGGCAAGCAGGCCGGGCTGACCTACCTGGACCGCGCCGGCGTACGGCACCGCACGTATCACCTCACCGACTACCAGGGATGCGCGCACCCTGACCCGGACCATTCGTACGAGGGCGGCCGGGTGGAGCTCAACGGCGGGCGCTGCGACGGCTGGCTGCGCGCGGGCGCCAACGACGAGTATGCGATCGGCTACTACACGGCCTCGGACCTGAAGTTCTACAGCAGGGCTGCGCGCTACTGGACGGCGTTTGACCGCTACTTCTCCGCCACCATGGCCGAGACCTACCCGAACCGGTTCTACCAGCACAGCGCACAGACCGACCGCACCCACAACTCCACCGACATCGCGACCATGCCCACGATCTGGGACCGGCTCGCCGACGCCGGCGTATCCCATGCGTACTACTACTACGACACGCCGTTCCTGGCCCTGTACGGCACCAAATACCTGCCGATCTCCCGCAGCTACCCGCAGTTCCTCGCGGACGCGTCGGCCGGCACGCTGCCCGCCGTGTCGTTCCTCGACCCGAAGTTCCTCGACGAGGAGAGCGGAACGTCCGCCGACGACCACCCGCACGCCGACATCCGCGCCGGCCAGTACTTTCTCAACCAGGTGTACGACGCCGTCAGCTCGGGTCCACTGTGGCCCCGTACCGCGCTCGTCATCAACTACGACGAGTGGGGCGGCTTCTTCGACCACGTGGCACCCGAGACGGCCCCCGACGCGCGGCCCGACCTCGGCACCGGGCTGCGCGGCTTCCGTACCCCGTGCCTGCTCATCTCGCCGCGGGCCCGACGCGGCTACGTCTCGCACACCGTGTACGACCACACCTCCGCACTCAAGATGATCGAGTGGCGGTGGGGGCTTCCGCCGCTGACCGTGCGCGACGCGGCGGCGAACAATCTGGCCGAGGCGCTCGACTTCACCCGCGAGCCCGACCTCACCGCGCCCCGGTGGGAAGTCCCCCAGGTCGTCAGCCTGCCGTGCCCATCCGGCGAGTACGTCGACTACGAGGACTGGAAGCAACTCGCCGCCCTCGCGCGGGCACAGGGATGGCGCGTCGGCTGAACGGCCGCGGCAATGCCGACCTCCTAGTTGATCGGCTCGGTGTCGGCGATATCGGGCGACCTCAGCCCGGCAAGGCTCACGGCGGCATTGACTTCCGACTGTTCGTCACACCGTCGACGGAGGCGGCGGACGCGGGTAAGGAGTCTCCCGAAACCCGATCATCGTCACAAAGCTCGACTACACCAACGAGGCCCTCGGCCTGGTCGCCGCCTGCCACGGCCCAGACGGCGCCGGCGAGGTCAGCGTCAGTGATCTGACGTTCCCGCCGGGAACGGTCGCCGCCTGGATCCACGCCGCCTAACGCCGCCGGCTCGGCCTCGACCCCTTCCTGAACCAGACAAGGCCCGACTGGAAGTGGCCCGCCTGACGACGGGTCACCGCTGGCGGGCACTGGCAGAGGGCCGCTCGCTGACCGGGCTGACCCGCGCGGACCCGGAGCGCGCTTCTGCCCGGGCGGCGGTCGACGCGGTGGGTCCCGCAAGTCCGGCGAGCTTCCCCTTCAGCGGTGTCTCTCGCTGGGTGTTCAGACCATGCCGCAGGCGACCCGGTGGGCGTACTGTGGCGGCCCGGCCAGCGTTACGCTGTGCCCGCGGAACTCCGCGATCACCCCGTCGCCGGGCCGGCTCACGGTGACGTCGTAGAGCCCGCCTCGGCCGTGCCGACCGCGCTCCGTTGCCTCGGCCATCAGGACGTCACCGACCGACGCGGGGCGCAGGAACGTCATCTGCGCGGTGTGTGCGACCGCGACCGGGCCGTGGGAGTTGCACGCGTACGCGAACGCCGCGTCAGCGAGCAGGAACAGGTAGCCGCCGTGCGCCGTGCCGTGGCCGTTGGTCATCGTGTCGGTGACCCGCATGCGAAGCACGGCACGGCCGGGCGAGACCTCGTCGATGGTGATGCCCAATGTCTTGCAGGTGGCGTCCCGGGCGTACATCGTCTCGGCGTGGGATCGGAGCATTGTGCCTCCTCAGGGCTGGGTGTGCCGCTGAGTTTCGCGGCCGGTTCTGCGGAACCGCTGCGGAACGGCCACAGCCGGGGATCCACTACGTACCGCCCGTATGCGCATGGGCTGCGATTCCGCTACACGTTCGCCACATCCGTGGCGTACGTGGTCAGCTGACGCGGAATGCGGGACAGGGCAACCGGAGCCGTTCCGACACCGACTGCGTGGCACACACCGAGCAGTTTGCCGGCGAGCAGCCGGTCCGCGGCGGCGATCCGCGGGGAGGAGAGGCAACGGGTCACGTACGCGAGAAAATCGGTCACCACCAACGGGTCGAGCGACTCACGCTGGTGATCGAACCGGATGCCGGCGGTCGCTTCGCACAGGATGAGCGCCTGGGCGAATCGAGCCGCGCCCTGCTCCCCCGCCCCGGCCCGGACGCGCACGTCGGCATGGCCGAGCAGGGCGATCGCGTAGGAGATCGGCTCCCGGCCCGGGTCGAGGTACAGCAACATGCGTTCCAGGAATGCTCGGCCCTCCGCCGGCCGACCGTCGTGGCCGCTTAGGATGCCCAGGGCGAACGATGCGACGGCCGGCACCGGCCCCTCGTTCGTATCGAGCAGCTCGGCGGCCAGGGTGAGGTAGCCGACGGCGTCGTGGCGGCGCACCGGGTCGCACAACAGGGCGAGGCCGAGACAGGCGTGCGCCTCACCGAGTGCGAACGTGGGCCTGCCGCGGTCGTCGAGCCGTTTCGCCGCGGCCAGCCCGAGCTCATACGCGGATACCGGCAGTGCGGCGCCGGCCGCGAACGCCGATGACACCAGCTTCCATGTCATCGCGGGATTACCGCGGGCGGCCACCCACCGCACCAGGGCAGGTAGGTTCGCGGCCTCGGCCGCGAGGACGCCCGCCGCGTCGCCGCTGAGGACCGCGTCGAGCAGGGCCAGGTACCAGCGGAGGCCGCGCTCCTCGACGACCGTGCGGTCGGCCAGCGCCGCACCGCAGCGGCGGGCGTACCGCCAGATCAGGTCGTGGCAGCAGTACCGGTCGGGGGCGATCTCGACCACCAGGTTCGCCGAGATGAGCTCGTCGAGCAGTTGCCGAGCGCGCAGCGCCGAGACGCCCGCGACCGCCGCTGCGAGGTGCAGCGACACCGACGTGCTCGGCAGCACACCGAGTTGCGCGAACAGTCGCCCCGCCGCCGGTTCGAGGCCGGCGTGCGCCGCTGCCAGTGCCGCGCGTACGGTCCGCGGGTCGTCAGGCACGGACAGCACATCCACCCGCTCGCGCAGCTCGTCGGCGAACGACGAGAGCGACTGCTTGGATCGGGCCGCGAGGGTCGCCCCGGCCAGCCTGATCGCGAGTGGCCAGCCGCCGCACAGCTGCACCACCTCCGCCGCCCCGTCGCCGTGCAGGCGGTCCCTACCCACGATCGCGCTCAACAGCTCGCGGGACGCGGTCCTGGTCAATGGGTTGATGGTCAACGTACACACCGCGTGGTGGGCGGTCAGCGCCGTCAGGCGGCCACGGCTGGTAGCCACGATGAGACTGCCCGAGGTGGGTGGCACGAGCGGCAGCAGCTGCCCGACACAGCCGGCGTCGTCAGCCACCAACAGGAGGCGCCTGCCGTGCATGAGCGTACGGAACAGTGCGGCGCGTTCGTCCACGCTCATCGGTAGCTGGTCCGTCGCGAGACCGAGTGCGAGCAGCGCCGCACCGAGGGCGGAGCACGGCGCCAGGGCGCTGTCGCGGCTGCCTCTCAGGTCGACGAAGATTTGCCCGTCGGGGAAGCAGTCCGCGACCGCGTGTGCCCAGCGCACCGCGAGCGCGGTCTTGCCGAGGCCGCCGGCTCCGGAGATCAGCAGCACGCGAGGCTCGTCCGCGGGGCTGGGCAACGCGGCGGTGAGCGCGGCAAGGTCCGCGTCGCGGCCGATGAAGTGTCCGACGCTGGCGGGCATCTGCGCCGGCCGGTGGTCGTCCCTGGGTGCTTCGGTCGGCTCCGGTCGGGGCGCCTGCCCGCGCAGGATCATCATGTGCAGCGCGCGCAGGTCGGCGCACGGATCACTGCCCAGCTCCTCGGCGAGCCGGTCGCGCAGCGCGGCATACGCGCGCAACGACTCCGCTTGGCGGTTGGAGCGATACAGCGCCAGCATGAGTTGACCGGTGAGCCGTTCGCGTAACGGGTGCGCGGCCGTTGCAGCCACGAGGTCCCGGATCAGGCTGGCGTGCCTGCCCAGGGCAATTTCCGCCTCGAAGCACTCCTCGGTCAGCGAGATGCGCAGCTCTGCCAGGCGTACGCGGCTTGCCGTCGTGCCGGGTGCCCAGACCCCGTCCAGTGGCTCGCCGCGCCACAGGTGGACCGCTTCCCGCAGGAGGGCGGCCCGGTCGGCGGGCGTCTGCGCCTGCTGCGCCTGCCGGGCGAGCTCCTCACAGCGGTCAAGGTCACTGGACAGCTCCGTCCGCTCCAGCAGGTAGCCCGGGTTCCGGGTGACCAATCCACCGCCGATCTTGCGCCGGAGCGCGGACACCAGGCCCTGTACGCGGGCCCGCGGGGCGGCCGGGACACGGTCGCCCCACAGACCGTCGATGATCCGCTCGGTGGAGACGATCGAACCGGCCGACAATGCGAGCAGCGCCAACAGGTTGCGCTCCAGAGGGGCCAGCGCCGCACGGTTTCCGTTCGACCAGGCCTCGACGGGCCCCAGCAGGTTCAACTCCAACATCGCACTTCCCCACGATCGTCGGCGCCCGTTCGTATGAGGCCCTCGACGCTGCGGCCCGACGAACAGGTCGGTTGGGACCCCCGTGAGAACGCTTTTGGAACCATTCTTGTGCTTCGATCGGTTGGAGACCATGGTTCGATCGGGGAGATCATCACAGCGGTCCGGCAGCTGGTGCGGCGGCTGCCGGACCGCCTTGACGGGTCAGCGACGCAGCGCGGTGGCGAACCTGGTGCGCAGCTCACGCTTGAGCACCTTGCCGGTCGGGCCGAGCGGGAGGTCTGCCGGCGTCCGAACGATGCTGACCAGGGCAAACGTGGCCAAGCCGTGGTCGGCGAGCGCCTTGTTGGCCCGCTCGCGCAGCTCCTCCTCGGTCGGGTCGGCACCGGCCTGCAGCCTGACGACTGCGATCGGACTCTGCCCGACCCCGTCCGCCGCCGGTACCCCGACCACCGAGCAGTCCAGTACCACCTCGGCAAGGTCCGCCAGCAGCACCTCCTCGATGGGCAGGCTGTATGCGGGTCCGTCGGCGGTGTCGATCACATCGACTGTGCGGTCGAGGTGATAGAACCGACCCTCGGCATCCCGGTATGCGACGTCCCCGGTGAGCCACCACCCGTTGCGCTCGAAGGTTGCCGTCAGTGCGGGGGCGTTCCAGTATCCGGGCGTGCACGAGGGGCTCTTGATCGCGAGTAGACCGACGGTGCCCGGCGGCACCTCCTCGCCGTCGTCGGTCAGGACGGCCGCTCCGGTCACGACCTCGGTCGGCTTGCCGACGCAGCGGTCGTTTCGTTCGGACTCGGGCGTGTGCACCTGCCCGAACAGGGCCATGCCCATCTCGGACGAGCCCAGCCCGTCCACGAACTGCGAGCCGGGCTGCTCCTCCTCGGCCGCGCGTTCGCTGGGCAGCAGCCACGGCTTGATGAGGCCGGCCGGTCGCTCGCCGAGGGTGACCAGCCGCCGAATGTGCCCGTAGTGGGCGGAATCGCCGGTGTTGAACCACGAGTGCACCCGGGCCGCGCCCGTCACCGGCAACGGGCCCGTCGCCAACTCGACGAACGTACGTGGGAAGGACGCGACCATCGTGGGCTGGAACGCCTCCATCACCGGCTCCACGGTCGCGCGGCGCCAGTCGCCCATCACCATCATGGGCAGCCCGAGCAGCGTCGCGGTCAGGAAGTAGCTCAGGCCGCCGGCGTGGGTGTGCGGCATCAGGCACATGAGCCGGTCGTACGGTTCGGCCGGGAACCGCACCATGCGCGGCTCCTTGCCCTCCCAGAACTGGCGGTGAGCGAGGATGGTGGATTTCGGCGTACCCGTCGTGCCGGAGGAGTGGATCAGTGCGACGACGTCGTCGGCCTTGTGCAAGTACGGGTATTGCGTAGGCAGTTCGGCCGAATCCGCGTCGAAAGCCTGCACCTCCGCCGTCAGGGCCAGGAACCGGGGTCGCCGCTGCGGATCGGCCCGGTATGCGGACGCGATCCGCGTGGTGTCATCGGCGACCACGCCCACGACGCCTACATGGTCGAGGTACCGGATCATCACATCCGGCCGCATCGCATCGTTGATCAGCGCCGGGATCGCCCCCAGCGCGGACAGCGCCAGAAAGTGGATCAGTGGCTCAAGCCCCTCGGCCGTCACCACCCCGACCGGCTCGCCAGCGCGCACGCCGTTGGCCCAGTACCACTTGGCGTACCGGTCGCGCAGCCTGGCCAGGTCGATCAGGCTGTGCCCGCGCACGACCACCCGGCCCCGGTGGTCGAGGCTGTGGCTGTACGCGTAGGGCACCGCCCGGTTCGGGTTGTCCCGCAGCGCGTAGTCCAGGAAGTTGCCGGCTCCCAGCTCCGGCTCAGCCATGAACTGCTCGCGCACCGACAGCGGGGCGATCGATGTCGTCGGCACGATGGAACTTTTGTCGCTCATGGCGACCTCCTCAGGACCTCGTCAGCGGCTCGATGGCCGGAGCGGATCGCGCCCTCCATCAGCCCGAAGAACTCTGTGCTCGTCTCCGTACCGGCCCAGTGCACGCGCCCGTGCGGCGTCGTCAGGTGGGGGCCGAGCCGGATCCAGTCGCCGGGGCCGAACAGGGCCGCGTAGCAGCCCCGGCTGTACTCCTCGTGCACCCAGTCGGTGACGTGGACCGCCATCGGCGCGGGCAGCTGCGGGAACAGTCGTGCCGCCTGCGCGGTGGCCGCCGCCCGCTGCTGTTCTGCGGACAGCGCGGTGAAGCGGTCCGCTTCGGCCCCCGTGACGAACCCGGTTAGTACCCCTGGGCCGCCGGGCGGTGAGTCATCCACCGTGGACAACAGTGGTCCGTCGGCACTCAGCGACCAGCCGGACAGGCCCGCGCGCCGCCACAGCGGCTCCGGATACACCAGGTGGACCTTGACCGCGCACCCGCACGCGGTCTGTGGGCCGGCCCGGCGTACCGGAAGGGTGGGTTGGAATTCGATGCGGTCCGCCAGCAGAGGTGGCACCGCGACCACGATGGCGTCGGCCGGGTAGGTGCCGCGCGCCGTCCGCACCGAGTCGGGGTGGACGGCCCGGACCGGCTCGTTCAGGCGCACCTCCAGCCCGGCGGCGAGCCGTTCGCAGAGCTGGTGTGCGCCGCCGTCGATCCGGTCCTGCTGGGCGCCACCCTCGAACGCGTTGAGGTAGCGCAGACCGCCGCCGGACGCGAGGTAGAGCGACAGGTGCAGCACCGATGTCGCGGTGGGGTCGGCGGCCATCATCTCGCCGAGGAACAGATCGAAGAACAGTCGCGCGTCCGGGTGGGTCAGGTGCCGCGCCGCCCACTGCGCCGCGGTGGTGCGGTCCAGCTCAGCGGCCCGGGGCGTGAGCCACGGGGCTGCGACGTCGACCTGGCGGGTCAGCTCGGTGAGAAGGTCGAACAGGCCGCCGAGCGCGACCGCGCTGAGCGGCGGGAACCGTCCGGGTCGGGTCTGGACGCCGTCGCCGAGCGCGAACCGGCTGTCCCCGACCATGCCGGTCGGCGTGGCCTTGAGGTCCACGTCGGCCATGAGCGCCGTGAGCGCCGTGTGACGGTCGCCGAGGTACGCGGCACCCGCGTCGACCCATGCGCCCGGCGCGATCTCGATGCCGTGCGTGCGGCCGCCGACGCGATTGCGGGCCTCGAGCACGGTCACGTGGAGGCCCCGCCCGGCCAGCCGGTGCGCGGCTGTCAACCCGGCCAGGCCCGCGCCCACCACGATGACGTTCACGTGGGCACGCTCGCCAGCCGCTTCGCCAACGCCTCGGGCGTCGGCGCGCGCAGGAAATCGCCGAACGACAGCTCGACCCCGCTCGTCCGCGCGATCGCGCTGAGCACTCGGGTGGCGAGCAGGGAGTCGCCGCCGTACGCGAAGAAGTCCGAGTCGGGTCCGATCCCGGACGTCTCCAGCACTCGGCGGTAGATGTCCATGACCTCGTCGATGGTCACTGCACAGCCTCCTTCGGGTCGTAGCGCCGGTGGGTCGCGGCGCGATCGATCTTGCCGCTCGCGGTACTCACGAGATCGGGCACGACGGTGATGCGGCTCGGCACCAGGTGCGCCGGGACCCGCTCGCGCAGCCAGTCGCGCAGGTCGTCGTGGCCCGCTGCGACGACGTAGGCGACCAGAGTGGGCTGCCCCGCCCGGACCACCGCCGTCACCGCGACCGCGGTCACGCTCGGATGCTGCGTCAGCTGGGCCTCCACCTCGGCCGGGTCGACGCGGATGCCCCGGATCTTGATCTCGTGGTCCAGCCGGCCGTCGTGGAACAGGAGGCCGTCACGTGCGCGGCGTACCCGGTCCCCGGTGCGGAAGTAGCGGCCGTCGTGCAGTTCGACGAAGCGCGCCTGTGTGTCGTCGGGCCGGCCGAGGTAGCCGAGCGCGAGCGCCGGGCCTCCGATCAGCAGCTCGCCGTCGTCGCTGATCCGTTCCCATACAT
This sequence comes from Micromonospora sp. RTP1Z1, assembly GCF_033804685.1. Taxonomy (NCBI): domain Bacteria; kingdom Bacillati; phylum Actinomycetota; class Actinomycetes; order Micromonosporales; family Micromonosporaceae; genus Micromonospora; species Micromonospora sp. RTP1Z1. The sequence continues at coordinate 19,643 of NZ_JAPFQV010000053.1, read as the reverse complement.
GTGGGAGAGGCAGGCCGATGGGGACACCCGCGCGGGACCCGTCGAGATCGGCGGCGTGCGTGATCAGCGTGGTCTCGGTGCACCCGTACGTGTTCAGCAGCCGGATGCCGCCGGTACGCAGGGCATGCCAGTCCTTGACCCGCGCAGCGCTGGCGGCCTCGCCCCCGATGATCACGAGGCGGAGGCACTCCGGCAACTGCGTGTCATCCTCGGCGAGGTAGCGGACCAGTTCGTGCCAGTACGCGGTGGGCAGGTCCAGCACGGAGATGGACTCGCGCTCCACGAGCCGCAGGAAGCGCGGGAAAGACCCCGTGTACGCCTCGTCGTCGAACACCAGCGCCGCGCCCGACACCAGCGTCGGCAGGATCTCCTCGAAGCAGGTGTCCCAGCTCAGCGATGCGAACTGAAGCACCCGGTCGGCCGAGGTGATGCCGAAGAGGCCACGCACCGCCGCTACGGTGATCGCAACGGCGGCGCGCGGCGTGACCACCGGTTTGGGATCGCCGGTCGACCCGGAGGTGAACAGCAGGTACGCCGGCGCGTCCGTGTCGATCACCGTGAACGGTTCCGGCTCGGGGCCCTTCTCGGGCAGGCGCAGCACCGCGACTCCAGGCGGCACCGACGGGATCGGCCCGGTGGCGAGTACGGTGCGGATACCGGGCACGGTGAGCATGGTGTCCTGGCGCGTCACCGGGTACGCCGGATCGATGGGGCAGTATGTGCCGCCGGCCGCGAGTACCCCGAGCAGCCCGACGACCGTGCCCGGCGTATGCGACGTGTGGACGCCGACGACGCCCGGCGCCGGCCCGAGGGCCTGCGCGGTCGCCCGCACCCGCGCGTCCAGGTCCCGGTAGCTCAGCGGGCTTCCGTTGTGAATGATCGCCGGGCGGTGCGGGTATCTGCGTACCGCCTCGGCGAACGCGTCTACGAGGTCGCGGACGACACCGGCACCGGCGAGGACGGTCCTGCCCATCAGCCCTCCACCCGATCGAGCCATGAACTGGTCATCGCCGTGACGGCGGCACCGGACAGGTCGGCGAGCCTGGTGGCGGCGTAGTCGCGGGCCCACTCGCTCGTCATGATCCGGAACGCCGGCTCGGGGGTAGTGATGGCGTGCAGCACGACCTGTGCGACCTCACGTGGCGACTGGGCGCCGGGCCAGCCGCCGCGGGCGACCCAGTCCAGGTACGGTTCGAGCACGTCGGCGTAGACGCCCGCGTCGCGCTGCAGCGACTCGCGGGTGACTCCCGAGTTGGCGCCGAACCGGGAGCCCAGGACCGGGCCGGGTTCCACCAGCACGAGCCGTACGCCCATGCGGGCCACCGTCGGTGCGAGGCTCTCCATGAAGCCTTCGACCGCGAACTTCGCCGCCGAGTAGCCCTCGTTGAACGGTTGGCCGATGAGACCACGCGTGCTGCCGATCGTGACGACCCGCCCGCGGCTGGCCCGCAGGTGCGGCAGCGCTGCCTTCGTGGTGGCGACCACGCCGAAGAAGTTGACCTCCAGGTTGGTCCGGTATCGCGCCATGTCGCAGGTCTCGATGGTGGCGAACGTGTTGGCGTGGCCGGCGTTGTTGACCAGGACGTCGAGTACGCCGTACCGGTCGATGACCGTGTCGAGGCAGGCGTTGATCGACTCCTCGTCGGTCACGTCGAGGCGCTGGATGTCGACCTGGACGCCGGCGTCCGCGGCGGCCTTGCGCAGCTCCTCGGTTCGTCCGACGTCGCGTACGGTCGCGATGGTCTGACAGCCCGCACCGGCGGCGAGGATCGCGGTCTGCAGGCCGATGCCGGATGAGGTCCCCGTGATGAGCACTGTGGTCATGCTGTCCTTCCTTCCGTTCGCGACTGCGGGGCTCGCAAACCCGGCTCACTCCTCGCGCTCACGCCGCCACCTCCGCGGGCATCTCGGCACGCCGCTGGGCGGCCTCGCGGTCAAGCCGCCGTTGCGACGGTGCGAGGGGAATCCAGGCGAACAGGACGCCGATCATCGTGCCGGCCACCATCGTGATCTTCGCAGCGTTCAGCGTCCCGAACTGGCCGGTCAGCGCGTCCACCAGGACGCCTCCGGCCAGCGCCGCGAACGGGATCACACCCCAGGTCACGGTCCGAAAAGCGGCGTGCGACACGGCCTGGTCGGAGGAGGGCACGCGGGCTTGGCGGACCGCGGCGGTGCTGACGTTGTACCAGACCATGAACACGCCGTAGAACGACAGCGTCAGGCCGAGCACGATCACGGGCGGCAGTGCCGGCGCGAGCAGGACGCCCAGGCCGACGAAGCAGTGCAGGAACACCGCCCACGGCATCATCCGGGCCGGGCCGATCAGCTCGTTGGCCCGCTGCGCCAGCAGCGCGCCGACGACGGCGGCCGCCGCGGCCACTGACATCGCCGTGCCGAAGGCGACCACCGAGAGCCCGAGCCCGCGGTAGGCGAGGATCGGCAGGACGGTGACGAAGATCGGCCCGCCGCAGTTGAGCAGCAGTGTACCGATGAGGGTGCCGCGCAGCACCCGGTCCTGCCAGTTCAACCGGATGCCCGCCATGAGCCTGGTCCACATCGGATCCTTCCGGGCGAGGGTGGCTCCGTATGGACGCATCGCCTTGATGCTGGCGGCGGAGACCAGGAAGCTGGCCGCGTCGACGAGCAGCGCCGCCAGCCCCAGCAGCGAATACAGTCCGCTGGCGATCGCCGGACCCACGACCTCCGACGAGGTCCGGCTGGTCTCCAACCGCGAGTACGCCCTGACCCGGCCCTCCACGGGTACGATCGCGGAGATCGTCGCGGTGTAGCCGATGTTGAAGAACACCGCCGTCGCGTTCGCTACGGCCACGCATACGAACAACAACGGCACGGACAGCACGCCCAGCCAGTACGCGAGCGGGATCGCCGCTATCACCGCAAACCGGATGACATCGCACCAGACCAGCGTCCGGCGCAGGTCCCACCGGTCGACGAGCACGCCGGCGACGAGACTGAGCAGCGGAATCGCGAGGTACTGGGCCATGCCGACGAGACCGACCTGGAACGCGGAGGCGTTCAGCAGCAGGATCATCACCGTCGGCACCACGAACAAGTTGATTCTGTCGCCGATGTTGCTGACGGTCTGCCCCGCCCACAGCAGGTTGAAATCGCGGCCCAGGCCCTTCTGGATCGGGCCGGCGGTAGCGACGGTCGCCGTCATGACGCCCGCCGCTGGATCAGACCGGACGTCTTGCCGGTGCGCTCATTCGGGATCAGTTCCTCGACCAGCCGTACCTCCAACGCCTCAGGATCGCGGTGGAAGGCCGTACTGGGCCCACCGAAGGCGGAGCTGAGGATGTGCTCACGCACCTTGTCGGTCACGTCGGCCGGCGCGTCGCGGGCGGGCACGACGAGGACCTCGAGCGTGCTGCCGCGCGAGGCGTACTCGGTGATGAGGAGCTGGACCTGGGACACCTCGGGCCGGGCCGCGACCGCGGCGATCACCGCATCCGCGTTGAGCAGCAGGCCACGGAACTTCACCTCGCCGTCCCGCCGGCCGAGCACACGCAGCGCCCGGTCGGGAGAGCCGCACGTGCACGGCACCCACTCGCCGGCGTCGCCGGTCTGGTACCGCAGCACCGGGTTCAGGCCGTGCGGCTTCAGCGAGGTGAAGTCCAGGAGCTGGCCCGATCCGATGTGGATCAACTGCGACGGCAGCGGGTGCCAGACGTCGGCGGCGCACTCGGGCGTGTTCGTCCCGGCCACCCACGTCTCCGTGCTGCCGTACAGGCCCCAGCGGCGCGCGCCGGGTGCGATCGCCGGCAGGTCCTCGGCCAGGCCCGGGTTCCACGCCTCGCCCAGCCACAGCACTTTGCGCAGGTCCGGCAGCTTGATGCCGAGGTCGCGGGCCCGGCCGAAGATCGGACGCAACACGCTCGGAGTGCCTCCGAACGCGGTCACCCGGCGGGTGGCGAAGAAATCCAGCCAGGCGTCGTACTCCGACCGGTTCACCGCGCCGAGGCCGATGCCCGTGCAGCCGGCCAGGTCCGCGTAGGCGGCCATCAGGTAGTGCGCGCCCCACAGCTTGCCCGCGCCCCAGCCGTTGACGAATATGTCGTCGGGGTCCAGGGCCCTCCAGTGTGCGTACACCTCATCCATGTACAGGCCGCTGGGGGCGTACCCGAGCTTGGGTTCGCCGGTGCTGCCGCCGCTCTGGAACGTCCAGGTCGCGCCGCTGTGTGCGCGAGGCTTGAGGAAGTCCAGCGCCACGTTGAGGTCGTCCTTGCGCATGACCGGTACGTGGATCAGGTCCTCGAGGCTGTCCAGCGAGACGATGTCGGCGTACCGGTCGGCGAGCGCCGGCACACGGCGGAGCTTGTCGAGCGTCTGTCGGGCCACCTGTAGCGCCAGCGGGTTGGGGGTCGCGAATGCCGCGGTCATCGAGCACCGCCGTCGAACTCGGCGTGTGCCCTCGCGTACGCCAGGAACCGGTCCTTGACGATCGCCCGCTGCGTCTGGACCACCTGGGCCGACGTCGGGTCGGGGCAGACGATCATGCCGTCGGGCTCGATCTCCGACAGCCAGAACCGCTCGCCGTCGTGCAGGAAGTCGGCGCAGTAGTACGGGACCGGTAGCTTCGCCGCGAGATACTCGGTGGCCGGGACGAGCTCGGCCGGCAGGTCGGTGAAGTGGATCTTCGCGCCCGTGCTGACCTGGGGATAGATCGCACCGTCGCCGGGGATCCGCACCATTGTCGTGTGCGGCTCACCGTCCACCATGTAGACCCGGTAGTCCACGGTACGAACACCGAGGTACGGCTGGAGGGCCAGCGTGGTGTCCCCGCCCTGGGCTAGGCTGAGCAGCCCACGGACGTCGTGCGTGTCCCGGGCGAGGTTGATGCCGCGCGACGCCATCCATCCGGCCGGCTTCACGAACGCCGGATACGGTAGCCGTCGCACGGTCGGCAGGAACTCGTCGAACAGCAGGTCACGCCCGGGTGTGATGCGCACTGTCGGCACCGGAGAGATCGGGCAGTCGGCCAGGAACAGCAGCGTGGCCAGCTTGTCGTTGAAGACCGCGGCGTACCGGGCCGGGTGCGGCAGGTAGAACCCCGCGTGCTCCAGCACCGCGTACAGCGTGAACTGGTTGAACGCGTCCGCCATCTGGTACGGCAGCGTGTACGGGGAGGTCACGAACAAGGTGTCCCACGGATCCACGCGCTCACCGTCCACGTACACCATCGGCGCGGACGGGTCGAGCGCGTCGACAGTGACCGCCTCGGGGGCGGTGCGTTCCCACGTGAGCCCGACCTCCTTGGCGACCTCTTCATAGGTCCGCCAGAACGCCGCGTTCCACTTGGCGTTGGTGCGCGTCGATTCACGGTCGGGAAACACCCAGATCATGCGTTGCAACGTGGTATCCGGCATGGCTTCACCTGCCCCAGCTGGGTCCGTCGGCTAGACGGGCCCGAGCGTGGCAATGGCGGCTACAGATTCGATGCGTATCTCATCGACGCCGGCGTCCAGCGGATTCGCAGCGGATCCGTGGCGGTCCGGGGCAGGCTCGGCCGCGGTCACTCAGTCACAACCGCGAGGTGAGGCGATGAACGCCCAGCCCAAAGCCGTGATCGTCGACGCCTACACGCCGACCCGCCGGCTCGCCCCGGAGTTTCACAAGATCGGATACGACGTCGTTCGCGTGCAGAGTACGCCCGAGCCACCAGCGGTCTACCGGACCAGCTTCGACCTCTCCCCGTACGCCGCCAACATCGTGCACGACGGGGACTTCGCAGCGACCCTGCAGGCGGTCGCCGCCCACGAGCCCGTCGCGGTGGTGGCCGGCGGCGAGGTCGGCGTCGAGTTCGCCGATCGGCTCAGCGAGGCGCTCGGCCTGGCGACGAACGGCACCGCGCTGAGCGCGGCCCGCCGCGACAAGTACGCGCAGATCGAGACGCTGCGCGCCGCGGGCCTGCGGGCGACCAGGCAGCTGCTGGTGTCCTCGGCGGAGGAGCTGACCGCATGGCATGAGGCCATCGGGGGCCGGATCGTGGTCAAGCCGATCCGCAGCGCCGCCGGCGACGGCGTCGCGTTCTGCGACACTCCGGCGCAGTCGGTCGCCGCCTACCGGTCCATCCTTGGTGCGGAGAACATCTTCTCGTTCCGCAACGACGCGGTGGTGGCGCAGGAGTACCTGGTCGGCGGCGAGTACGTGGTGAACACCGTCAGCTGCGACGGCCAGCACCACATCACCGACCTGTGGAAGTACGAGAAGATCACCGCCAACGGCATCACCGACCTCACCGTCGGCGTCCGGCTGTTGCCGCGGCACGGGGAGGTTCAGGAGGCGCTGCTGCCGTACGCACGGGACGTGCTCGACGCCCTCGGCATCTGCTACGGCGCAGCGCACATGGAGGTCAAGTTGACCCCGGACGGGCCGTGCCTGGTCGAGGTGGGCGCCCGGATGTCGGGCCTTGACCTGCCGTACTTCGCGCAGTTGGCGATCGGCGAGGGCCAGTTGGAGTGGATCGTCGACGCGTACGTGCGGCCGCAGCGTTTCGCCGAGCGCTGGAAGGACGACTACGTGGTACGCAAGCACTTCGTGAGCGCGTGGACGGTGTCGTCCGTGGACGCGCCGCTGCGCTCGTACCCGCTGCTGCCGGTGATCGAACGGCTGGAGAGCCTGTTCGACATCCGCCCAGTCGTCACGCCCGGCGGTCGGCTGCGCCGCACGATCGACGACCTGACCACGCCGCTGATCGTCAACCTGTGCCACCCGACAGAAGAGATCGTCCTACGCGACTTCGGCACCATCCGCTACGTCGACGGCCCGTCGTTCTATGAGATCGGAGACGCGTCGTGAAGCCACACGTCGTGATCATCCACCGGTGGCGGGCCCGGTACGCGTCCTATACCGATTACATTGACCATGACGAGTTCGCGGTCACCTACGTGACGACCGAGGTCGGCGAGTCCGGGGTACCGCGGACCGCGGCCGAGGTCGCCCTGGTCGGCGCGACCGATGACCTTCCCTCGGTACGGGATCGGATCCAGGTGCTCGCCGCGCGATACGGGGCGCCCGCACTGATCATCGCACTGAAGGAGGACGACCTGCTGGTCGCGGCGCAGCTGCGCGAGGAATGGGGCTGCCCCGGGCCTACGCGGCCGAACCTGATCCGCTTCCGGGACAAACTGATCATGCTTACCGCTGTCCAGGCCGCGGGCCTGGCGGTGCCGGCCTTCGCTCCTGCGCCGTCGATGGAGGCGGTGGTCGAGTTCGCAGCCGCGCACGGCTGGCCTGTCGTGGTGAAACCACGAACAGGAAGCTCGAGCGCCGGGGTGACGCTGGTGACCTCCGAACCCATCGAGCTGGACTTCGAGTCGTACGGCCCGCTGCTGGTGCAGGCGTACGACCCGCGCCAGATCTACCATGTCGACGGGTTCACCGACGGCACGGGCCTCGGCCCGTTCCGCGCGTCCCGGTACGTGAACTCGTGCCTCGGCTTCCGCCGCGGGGACGTGCTCGGGTCGGTGGAGGAGGACGATCCGGCGCTGATGGCCTCGATCGGCGCGTTCACCGAGCAGACGCTGGCGGCGCTGGCCGACGGACCGACGGTGTTCCATCTGGAGATCTTCTGCGATCGAGACACGGGCTCGTGCACCTTCCTCGAAGTGGGCGCGCGCGTCGGCGGCGCGGAGATCCCGTTCCTGTGGAACGAGGTACACGGCTACGACCTGATGGAGGCTGCGTTCCGCATGGCGCTCGGCGAGCGGCCGCGGCCGTTCAGAACACCGTTTCGCGAGGTGGCCGGCTGGCTACTCGTCCCCGCGCCCGCGGCGCGCCCGTGCCGCATCGCCCAGGTGACCCCAATGCTGGGCACCGTCCCGGGCCCATACGCCGAGGCCCTGCTACAGCCGGGTGAGGTCATTCCCGCAGCGGATGCCTACTACGAGCACGTCGGCGGACGCTTCCGCTTCCGTGGCAGCAGTTCGGCGGCGGTCGAGGAGGCGATCATCGCCACCGCACGCGGCTACCACGTGCGCGCCGAGCCGGTGTTGTAGCCGGCGCCGTTGCGGTGGGCGTCGCAGCCACTGCTGCCGTTCGCGATCTTCCGCGTCGCCCCGGTGCGGGCAAGCGCGTTGGCCGCGTTTCTGCTGACCCATCGTGGCTCCCGACGCGCGGGCCGGGGACGGCGCCCGGGGCGGGGTCACGCAGAGGAACGTCGGTGGGTCTGCTGGTCGAGGTAGGCCAGAAACGGCGAGTACGCGGCGGTGGTGGCTGCCCGATGAACGCCCTGAACGGGGTTGCGGGGATAAACGATCTTCGACACACTCCCCCGGGCGTCCCGCCGTCCTAACCTCGACAGGAGAGACCGCATGCAGCCGTCGCACCCGGAGCCGACCGCACGGCGTCCGGTCTGGATGTGGGCCGGCGCCACCGCGGGGCTCGCACTCGCCGTCACCATGTTCCTGAACAACAGTGGACCCCGTACCCCTGCCGCAGCGAGCAGACCGCCAGCGGAGACCTTCGTCGTCTCAGGCGCGGTGCTGCTCGGCGACGGCGCGTCCTTCACCAGGGACGACCACGGCGGCTGCGCCGGCACGGGCGACCACGCCGACATCAAGGACGGCGCGCCGGTGCTCATCACGACCGGCGACGGGTTCGCCGGCGGGAAGCTGACCGACGCCCGCGCGCTCATTGACGGCACCTGCCGGTTCTGGTTCTCCGTGCCGGGGGTCCCGACCGGGCAGGACACCTACCTGCTCATGGTCGCCGACCGAGATCCCCGTCAGTACATCGAGCACGAGCTCAAGAGCGCCCTGCTGGCTCTGCGCGTCGACTGAACCGTCACAGATTCAGCGGCCCGGGGTCGGTGGCGAATTCCCGCAACCGGGCACGCGGGTCGGGGACCAGCCGCCGGGCGGACAGGTCCAGCGGCCCGCCGCCCCGACGCGGTGGCGACCTGGCTGCCGTCCAGGCGGGTGAAGTCCCTGCACGATCTGGAACGTCCTGCCCTCACTCCAGCGGAACTCGCAGGACACGTCGACCTCGCCGCCGCCGCGCGGCTCCCGCACGCGGCGCGCATCGCCCGGTCAGCGGCGAGCCACACCAACTCCGGATACGGCTGGTGGGCCATGTACAACTGCGCAAGGTGGTAGACGCGCGCCAATTCGACCAGCGCCTGCCTGCGGGCCAGGCCGTCCAGCCGGCGAGCGCTGCGTTGCGCATCAGCCAGCAGCCCGGGAAGCACCGCGGCGACGGCCGTACGCTCGACGGTCGACCGGTGCCACAGCGCCCACGCCTGGTCGACCAGGCTCCGCAGCGCGTCGACGGGCGTCGGATCGTCGACCGGCACGGTACTGCGCTGCATGGCGGCGGCGACGTTGTCGATATCGGGGTGGCCGGCGCGGGTTACTGATGCCACCGGCAGGGACTGGTCGCCGGTCAGGTCCGCCAGGTCGGAGAGGTCGAGCACCTCGGCCAGGCGGAGCAGCATGGGTAGGCGGGGCGGGAGGAGGCGGCCATTCTCCAGGGCTTTGATCCACTCGGCGCTGCGGCCGAGGAGCCCACCGAGGACCGGACGAGTCTTCCCTGCGCGTTCACGGTGAGCACGAAGACGCGCACCAAAGGCCGTGGGGTCGGTCATATACGGACCCGTTCGGTGTCCGACAGCGCCGACGGCGGCGGGGTCCGCGGCAGCCACGGCCCGTGCACCGGCCCCAGCCCGCTGCGGCGGCGGTAGTGGGTCGCGCGGGAGGTCCCCGTCAACTCGCAGCCGCGTTGCACCCCTATCCCCGCCGAACCCAGGTCGGTCAACGCCGTGGTCAGGATCTGCTCGGCGGCGGATCGTTGTCCGCGCTCTCGGAGAGTTCTTCCAAGAGCGCGTGCGCTTTTCCCATGATGTCCAACGCCATCCGGGTCTTCTTCAGATCAGCCTGCAGTTTCTCGTTCTGTCGGCGCAGCTTCTCCAACTCGATCTGCTCAGCCGTCTTCCGAGCCGGCCGCCGCGATCCCGAGGATGAATCCCCGTCGCTGCCGCTGCCGGTCAGAGCCCCGGCGTCGCGGGCTCTCGCCCACTCGATCAGATGCGACGAATACAACCCTTCCCGCCGCAACACCGCCGCTTTCTCCCCATGCGGGGCATCCTCATATTCAGCAAGGATCCGCAGCTTGAACTCTGGACTGAACGCCCGCCGCGACGGCCGCGGCGCCGGATCAGACCCACCCGGCACGGGCTGGTCCGCAGAAGATGTCGACACGTACACCAGGATCTCCGATCCCGCCCTCGGTCAGCACCCCGCACTCACACGCGGTGTCTCACACCATCCTGACCAAGAGGGGAGTTCCCCATGGGGAGAGTCTTTCACCTACTGCGCGGGCAGCCCGAAGGCTGTGAGGCGGGGGCAGCGGCTCTCTCAGACGTTGAACCGGAACTGAGACCCGCCCTTCCGCGGTTGTTGGTGGAGTTGAGGGTGATGGAGCAGTGGTGTCCGGCCGCCCGGTGCACGCGGGCTCAGTACGGCTGGCCGCACACCTTCCAGGCGCCGTCCTCGTTCACCAGCGTGAATGTGTGCCGGTCGGTGAAGCCGCTGTCCAGCGTAAGGCCCATGTTCACCGTCGCCGACGTGCGGCCGTTGACGCTCGACACGTTGACGCCGTCGACTTTATGGCCGCGGATCTTCGGCTGCTTGGCGACGCCCTGGGCGAACGCGTCCCTCGTGTACCTGCCGCGCGCGTCGCTGCACAACAGCCCGTACGCCGCGTCCGCATCGCCGGCCTCCAGGTCGCTCACGAACGACTCGGCGGCCTGCCGCGCCGGATCCGTCGCGCCCTTGATCCCCTTGAACAGGAAGAAGCCGCCGATGCCGGCGCCACCGCAGCACAGCACGACGACCACGCCGACGACGATTAACACAGTTCGCAGCGTCCGCCGCTTCGGCGGTTGGGACACCTGGTTCGGGTAGGCCATAGGTAGTGACGGTAGGGGATGCGAGAAGTCCTCGATGCCACCCGAACGTCCGATACCCCGTCGAAGTGATCCGCGTCTCTGCCCTGGCAGATGAGCGCGACGATGCTGACTAGCCGGAAGCGAGGCCGACGAGACCTTGTCGTTCGGCCCCATCTCCGTCTCGCTCAGGCTCAGAGCCAGGCTCCGCCCGCCGTACTCCTTCACCGTTGCACCATCAGCTTGGGAAGTGCCTTGCATTGGCCTGAGGCCGCCAGCTTGTCTACCGGTTGACCAGCCGTGAGACTAACCGCGACGGACGGAGCGGTGAGGTTTGTGACCGCGCCGGGTGCCGCTGTTTGCCGGTGTTGACCGCTAGATCGGGCAGGTATCGGGCACGCTGGCGGTTCGCGGCTAGATCGAGGGAGACGAGATGGTCAACGGCGTGCTCGCGATCCTTGCCGGCATCGCCTGCGTGGTCTTCTGTCGTCCGCTGGCCCGACGAGTCGCCCAAGCGCCGTACACGCTCCGCGGTCGACACACGGAGCGGATCGCCCTCGCGATGTCGGTCCTCGTCAGCGCGCTCCTGATCGCGTGGGGCATTTCCTGGCTCCTGACGGCGTAACGACGGAGACGGCTGCGTGACGCAGGGGAAGCGACCCAGGACCATCCTGGCGGCCCCTCGACCGGTGTGCTCGTCGCCTTGACAACTCGCTTACAAGCTCTGTGCAGGCCGGGTGCTCGTGTCCCTTGCTGGGGTCCAGCATGCGACAGGCTGCCGTCGTCGGACCGCCTGAGCCGTCCTCGTCCAAGGCTATTGCTAATGAGAGTTACCGCTGCTGTCGGACTCGTGCTGATGGCAACCGGAGGGCGGGTGCGACCCGTCTTGTCACTATGACTCCTCGTCCACATGCCGGGGTGCTGGCTCTGCTCCTGCTCGGCGGATGTACCGCAGGTCCGGACCCTGCCGCCGCGCCGAGCAGCGATCCGTCACCGGTTCGCGGCACGTCCGAGACGACCCAGGGGCCGCAGTCCCGGACCTCCGGCGGGCCGACACCTCCATGTCCGACGAGCGTCTCCTATCCATCCGGGTCGACCGGGTTGCCAGAGGTCGAGGGCGACGGTAGTCGGGACGCCTCACTGTGGGCGCTGCTGTTCGTGGACGATAACGGGCTGCAGGCCGGCCGGGAGGAGAAGATCGTCTTCCGGATGACCGGCCGCGGCGCCCTGTCCATCCAGGCCGCCGGACCCGGCGGGACGGTCGAACCGACCTGGCTCGAGGAGCACGGGCCCGGCGGGAGCAACTGGCAACGGCCCGGTGACGAGTGGGGCACCGGCTGGATCTTCCCGGCCGCCGGGTGCTGGACCGTCACGGCCACCCGGGCGGGGGGTGCCACCGCCACCCTCACCCTCCGCGCCACCTGACCACCCGTCACGTGGCCACCCCCTCGCCGGCCACCGCGCCGCGCCCGCCTTCGGGCGGGCGGCTGGAATGAATCGCTGACCTACGCATTACGAGTCAGCTCCGGGGCGCGGTCAGCCGCGTGCCTTCTACTCGACGTGGTATCCGCGTCCGCGCTCGTCCGCTACTGCTCGCCCGCCTTGGCTGCTCGCTTGGCTGCTCGCAGTCATAGTTCGTTGCGGGACCCCAGAGGATGGTCGAGGTGGGGGGTGCCCTGCCAGTCGACCTCTCGCCGTCAGCGCCTACCGTGAGGCCGTGATCGACATGCAGGTCAGGACAGAGCAGGGGGCAATCGTCGCCCGGGGAAGCCGCGGCATCGAGTGGTCGCAAGAACTCATCGATCTCGACCGGTCGGCCTACCCCATGCTCGGCGGGCTCTGCGCCTTCCTTGACACCATGTTCAACCTTCGTCAACTGCCGTCCCTGATTGACGAGCTGGACCGCTTGCCGGATGGCTTTGCACTGGATGACGAGAGCCGAACGGAGATTCGCCGGCTCTGTGAGGTCGTCGAGATGGAATCTCACCGCTATCTGTGGTTCCTAGTACGGCAGCCGCCATTGGTGGTCTGACCTGGCGGGATGCGGTGGGGGGTGTGCGAAGTGGACGCAGCCGCCTGTCGATCATGTGCTTGTGAGGACTACAAGATCGAAGGCGGCTGCTGCTGCCAGGGTAGCGGCCAGGCGCGCGGTGCGGGCACGGGCCGAGCTGTTGGAGGAGCTGCGGTCGTGTTTCGTGCGGACGCAGACGTGGCAGCACGCGGGCAGGTACGTGTCGGCGCTGGTCAGTCGGGTGCCGAAGCGCAACGGGTGGAGCATCGCTGAGCAGGTTGGGGACGCCACGCCGGACCGCACGCAGCGGTTGTTGAACCGGGCGGTGTGGGACACGACGGCCGCGATGGGCCAGGTCCGGCGGTTCGCCGTCGCTGCTCTGGACGCGGCGGCCGCGCGTCGGCGGCGTCGGGGGTTGGTGGTCGCGGCGTTGGACGAGACGGGCCAACAGAAGCAGGGCCAGGCGACGTGTGGGGTGAAACGGCAGTACATGGGGTGCGCGGGTCGGGTCGCGAACGGCATCAACACGGTGCACCTGTCGTATGTGCGGGAGCGGACCGGGCACGCGTTGATCGGCGCCCGCCAGTGGATTCCGGCCGAACACATCACCGACCCGCAGGCCTCGGCGGGTATGGGACTGCCAGCGGAGCTGGAGTTCCGCACCAAGGGCCAGCTGGCCATAGACCTGTGTGCTGACGCGTACGCCGACGGGCTGGTGTTCGACGTCGTCTGCGGCGACGAGGTGTACGGCAACTGCACACAACTGCGGGAGTTCTTCGAGACTCACCGGCAGGCGTACGTGCTGCGGGTCGCCTCCACCTTCATGATCGAGCTGCCCTCGGGTGACAGTCTGACCTGCGCCCAGGCCGTCACCCTGCTGACCGCCGACAACCACGGGTGGGAGATCCGCTCGGCAGGGGCGGGGTCGAAGGGACAACGCTGGTACGCCTGGGCGTGGCTCGCCACCGCCTCACCCCGCCACCATCTGCTGGTCCGCCGTCACCTGCGCAGCGGTGAGCTGGCCTTTCACTACTGCCATGTGCCCGAGGGACAGATCCTGACCAAGACGAGGCTGATCCGCGCCGCCGGACTGCGCTGGCCCGTCGAGGAGTGCTTCGAGTTCAGCAAGGACCACTTCGGCTTGGACCAGTGCCAAGCCCGCCTCTACACCGCGATCGCCCGACACACCGTGCTGGTCATGGCCGCCCTCGCCGTCTGCGCGGTCACCGCCGCCCACCTCAAAGACCGCACCGACACCCAAGCCCCGCCACCGAGCACACCCGACCAGCCACCACCGCCCGACCCCGGACTCATCCCACTGACCGTGCACGAGGTCAAACGGCTACTCGCCGACGCCCTCCACCATCCGACACCTCCCGGCCACGCCACCCGCTGGCTCACCTGGCGACGCCGTCACCAAGCCCGCGCCCGCTGGTTCCACCAACGCACCCGACTGAACCGCGACTACGCCCTGGCCAGCTAGCAATTGGCGGCTGCCGTACTAGGCGACTGAAGCCTGCCCCCAGAACCGAGAGAGGATGCCCTTCGTCCTGGTCGTCGCTGCCGTTCTTGCGTGCATCACGACCACCCCCGGCCTCGCAGTCGGCCAACACCTCCCGGCCGGAGGCAGGTCGACCCCTCGCTTGCAAGTTCTGGGCAACCTTCCGACTGCGTCCACCCGCGGCCGGCCCGCCCCGTCCGGCCCTCCGGGAGCACGTGATCGTGCGCCGTCGTCCGTCATCGTTGCTACAGGCGCTGCTACACGCTGCCTCCGGCGGGCCAGCAGTACACCAACTACAGGTAGGGCGCAACGCCCGACATCGAGGCGGCCCAAGCCGCCATCAACGCGTTCCGGCACGAATACAACACCAACCGGCCGCACCAATCCCTGGACATGGCCTTCCCGGCAGACCGATTCACCGCCCGCCCCACCGATCCGCAACTGCCGCTGCGCCTGCCGCCAAGGCTGACCTCGGACGAAACCCGGCCGGATGAGCCGTCACCGGCCACGGTGCCGCAACCTCGCCCACCACACAATGACCGGCCAGCCACCGCGCCCCCGCTGCTCGTCTCGGCCAACGGCATCGACCCGCTCAACCTCGCCGTCGAGATCACCCGCACCGTTCCCGCCTCCGGCCCCCCGCCGTTTGGGGCCAACAGTTCTGGCTCGGCCCCGCCAGGGCCGGAGTCACGATCGGCCTGTGGGTCGACACCACCGTCGTTCACCTACTCCTCGGCGGGGTCCGTCTCAAGACCGTGCCCTCCCGGCTCACCCCCGACCACCTGCGTCAGCTCCTCGCCGACGGAGGCCGCCCCGCCGGACCACCCCCGGTCACCGCCAGCCCGGTAAAGCCCGGCGCCGCCATCGAGGTCGACCGTCTCGTCAGCGCCACCGGACTGGTCAGCCTCGCCGGCCGGCAACACCCCATCGGCTATCACCTCGCCGGCCGGCGCGTCACTGTCCGCCTCGACCGCGGCGTCATACACCTTTCTCGACACCGACCGGACCCTGCTGCGCAGCCTGCCCAACCCGCTGACCCCGGCTGAACAGACCCGCATCCGCGACGCCCGCCCCGCCGGACC
The DNA here is from genome assembly GCF_033804685.1 of Micromonospora sp. RTP1Z1. Classification (NCBI taxonomy): domain Bacteria; kingdom Bacillati; phylum Actinomycetota; class Actinomycetes; order Micromonosporales; family Micromonosporaceae; genus Micromonospora; species Micromonospora sp. RTP1Z1. The sequence continues at coordinate 4,146 of NZ_JAPFQV010000053.1, read as the reverse complement.
ACCACCGCCACCAGCAGCAGAACCACTACGAGTCGAACGGCCGGTCAGCAGCCGCGGCGCCCTCGTCATCGCCGGCCAGCGCATCCACGTCGAAACCAGCCACGCCGGCCGAACCGTCACCGTCGAAGACGCCGGCGCTACCTTCCGCATCCACGACCGCGACCACGTTCTCGCCGAGGTCCCCCGCACCACCACGAAGAACATCGCTAGATTCAAGGCCCGCAAGCCCGAGCCCCCACGACGGCGACTCCCCCTCGGAGATCCCCATGAATGAAACCGACCCCCCCGCTTCCCGCCTCAGCGACGAAGCGGCGACGAACGACGCTGACCCGGTCCCCCCGTCACGGCACAGACGCATCGTCGCCAGGGTTCTCGTGGCCGCCGTCCTGCTGACGCTGACGGGATTGGCAGTCCGCAGGACGCCCTTGTTGGGCTGCACTTTCCCCCCGGGCGACCAGGCCGCAGCGGTGACGGCATACCGGAAGGACCCGGCATTCTCGCTGACTCCGCCGAACGGGAGGCTGCTCAAGGAGGCGTCCAAGACCCGCGCCTGTGACCACCGGGTACCCCAGAACCGGGAAGAATCGGCAGGACCGGAGTTCGCAACCGTTTGGCGCCAATACAGCGCCGACCGCGCGTACACGGTCGACGAACTCGTCGCCCTCGTCGGGCCGGACGTCGAGGCTGCGGGCTGGCAGTACCAGGTGGGTGACGCAGGCGACGCCAACCTGCGGTACTGCAAGACGATCAACGGGAGGACCGCGCGGCTGGATGTGACCAGCCTGGCCGACGGCACCCCCGACCACCTCGCCACTTTCATCGTCTATATCGACGGCGTCCCCGACAACGCAGGCTGCTGAAGCTGCCCCTCGAGCATCCGCACCTGCCCTGCGACGTCCGAGAACTAGGCCGAACCGAACCATGATCATCTAGCCGGATGTGTAACGGATCAACTGAATGCGATCCGTAACGCATCTGTGAAGCCCGACACCGCCGGACGGGCCGGTGTCGTACCCCGCTTGATCCGTGACGGGTCGGCGTCACATGATGCGTGACACTCCGCCGAGTGCTGGTGGAGGCGACCGCGGTTTCCTGCTGGAAGCGGAGAAGCGACATGGATTTCGCACTACCGGACAATCGGGTTCTGGGTTGGGCGGATTACGGCGATCCGGCCGGGGTGCCCGTGGTGTACCTGCATGGCACGCCAGGTTCTCGGCTCAGCCGCCCGGACGACGCCGCGTTGGTGGGCGTTCGCCTGATGACCGTGGACCGGCCTGGATACGGTCGGTCGACACCTGTCCGGCGGCCAACGCTGCTCGGCGTCGCCGATGCGGTCGGTGCGCTGATGGCATCTCTGGGAATCGAGCGTTTCGGAGTGGTCGGGTTCTCCGGTGGCGCACCGTACGCTGTGGCCTGTGGTGCCCGGTTCCCGCAACGCCTTACCGGCGTCGTCGCCGCCGGTTTCACCGGCCCATACCGGGAGCTGCGGACGGTACGCGGCTGGCAGCGGCTTCAAGCGTGGACGGTTTGCAACATCCCGGGACTCGGCCGCCGCTACGTGACTCGCGCTGCCGCCTGGTACGCGGACGACCCCCTCAAAAAGCACCGAGAACTGCTTGCGACTGGCCAGGACACCTGGATGCAGCCAAATGAGGAGTCCAACCTCGAAGGCGCCCGCCAAGGCGCCGCCGGCCTGGTCAGCGACTGGCTGGCCACAGACATTCGTCCGTGGGGATTCCACCTTCGAGACGTGCCCTGCCGCGTCCTCATCTGGGCTGGTCGACACGACCCCGGCAGAGCTGTTGCCGACGCGCCACTGATCGCCACACGGATGCCCGACGCCGAGGTCCGCATCAGCGAGAACGCCGCTCACACACCGTCTCCTGCCCACTGGCGGGAAGTGCTGACGTGGGTCAAGGGTGGCTAGTGCCGTATCAGCCTACGTTCGCCCGGTCGTTGCGCGCTGTCGCACTAGGCAGCCTCGAGGACGAAGAACAGGAAGCACAGGAAGGACCCCGAGGGGGATGTCACGAGCTCGGGGAACAACTCGCGGGCACCGGATGCGGGAGGCGGTTCGCTCACGACTGCGATCCGGAAGCCGGCTGCTGTGAACTCGCTGGTTATTGCGTGCAGTGGCCGGTGCCAGTACGTCAGCACGGCGGCCTGGCCGCTGAAGGTGTACTCGTCGGACCACTCTTCGGTCGCGAAGTAGTCGCCGTCGGGCCTAACCAGCTTGTAGACCCAGGGATGGTTGACGGCCACCATGAGACGGCCGCCGGGTACAAGCACGCGCCGCAACTCGGCGAGCGGTGCCTTCCAGTCCTCGAGGTAGTGAAGGACCAGGCACGCGATGGCATCATCGAACGCGGCGTCGGGGAACGGCAGAGGATCGCCGCCCAGACCGCCCTGATGCAGGGCCGCGCCACCCTGGGTGTCAGGGTTGGGTGAGACCAGCGGTTCAGAGCAAGTAGCCCTCCCGGGGCGAGGATGGATCTTCGTTCGATGACGATTTCCAGCACTGATACGTCCGTCAAGCACGATGGGGCCATGACGACGGAGGGACCTCGATCAGACCGGCCGCGGCGGCGTTCGTTCGCTCCAGCGGAGAAGCTGCGGCTGCTCGCCGGATACGAGCAGGCCGTCGCCGAGGGCGACGGCAACGGCTAACTGCGTCGAAACGGCTTGTATTCGTCGTTGATGTGCGAGTGGCGCCGTGCCCGTGATGCCGGCCTGCTCGAGGGTAAGAAGCCGGGCCAGAGCGTCGGTAAGCCCAGCGGGGAGCAGGCCGAGATCGCCCGGCTGCGCCGCCAGTTGGAGCTGGCGAACCGCAAGATCGCCCGGACCGAGGCGGCGTTGGACATCATGGGAAAAGCACACGCGCTCTTGGCCGAGATCTCCGAGAGCGCGGACACCGACACCAAGCCGACCAAGCCCTGACCGACGCCCACGCGCAGTTGCGCGCCGCTGCGACGTCGACCCGCGCAGCGGCCAGGCTGACCGGGATCGCCCGCAGCACCGCCCACCGACGCTCCCGTCCCCCCGATGGGCACCCGCCGGCGCTGCGGCCAGCGCCGGCGAACCGACTCAGCGACGCCGAACGCGCCCACGCCCTGGCGGTGCTCGACAGTGACCGGTTCGTCGACACCACCGTGACCGAGGCGTTCGCGACGCTGCTCGACGAAGGCGTCTACCTGGCCTCGGTGGCCACCCTCTACCGGATCCTGCGCGCCAACAACCAGGTCGTCGACCGGCGCCGCCAAGCCCGACATCCCACCCGAGCACGCCCGGAGTTGACCGCCACCGCACCCGGCCAGGTGTTCACCTGGGACATCACGAAACTGCCCGGCCCGACCAAGGGCTTGTACTACGACGCCTACGTCATGATCGACATCTACTCCAGGTACGTCGTCGGCCACCACGTCGCCGCCAGAGAGAGCGCCGAGATCGCCTACGACTTCATCTCCGAGATCATCACCACCCACGGCGTCCCGCAGGTCGTGCACGCCGACCGCGGCACCTCGATGACCTCCAAACGCGTCGCGACGCTCCTAGCCGATCTGCACGTCACCCGCTCGCACTCACGGCCACGGGTCAGCAACGACAACCCCTTCTCCGAGGCCGCGTTCAAGACCGTGAAGTACCACCCCACGTTCCCCGAACGCTTCGGGTCACTGGCCGACGCCCGTGCGTTCTGCGACACGTTCTTCCAGTGGTACAACCACGAGCACCACCACGCCGGGATCGGTCTCCACACCCCCGCCGATGTTCACTACGGCCACGCCACAGCCCAGCAGGCCCTCCGCGCCCACGCCCTCGACACCGCCTGGACCGCCCACCCCGAACGCTTCTCCACCCGACCCAGACCCAAGGCGCTACACCTACCCGACACCGTCTGGATCAACCCACCCGAACCAGCAGCCGGCCAACCGCTACCCCAAGCGGCGTAACACCCACTGGTCCCACCGACCTTGACAAGTTCCGCCATCGCCGAGCCGCTGCCGGGCCAAGTCCAGCATCTTAGAGGGCATCCCGTCTAGGTGTGTATGGATGTGTCTGTTTCGGGGTGGTCATCGCGCCAGGATGGGGTCGATTCGTGGGTCAGTCGACGGCTCATGTTGTCGATCATGGCCCAGTGGATGTGGGCGC
>NZ_JAPFQV010000052.1:0-45916 GCF_033804685.1 Micromonospora sp. RTP1Z1 | reverse complement strand
AGACGAAGTCATCCACGGTCAGGCGTGTCACTAGGGGTTTTCGCCGTTTCCACCAGTCTGCAACGCCCTGACCTGCACCTTCAGGCCCGGGCGCCGACTATATCGACGCGAACCTGCGGAACGCAGGCTTGGCGGTCGTGATGGTCGCGGTGTGGACGTCGTAGCGCGGAGTGGGGTGGTTGTTGCGGCGGCCGGGTGGCCGCCCTGGTCCTGGCCGGGAGGGTTGGGTGCACCGGCCGGGCAGGTGGCCTTCGCGCGGAGGTGCCGAAACCCTCGGCGGACGCGGGCGGGTGACAGACGCTGCGGTGGTGCGGGTTTCTCCCAGGGGCGGCGCAGGTCGGCGGCGAGGGCGCGGGCGAGACGGAGCTGGGTGTAGGCGGCGAGGATCAGCCAGGTCCAGCGGTCGGCTGCTTGTGGGGTGCGGATCTTGGGGCAGGTCCAACCGAGGGTCTGTTTGAACAGGCGGAACGTGTGTTCGATGTCGAAGCGGCGCAGGAACGTCTGCCAGAGCCGGTCGACGTCGGCGGCGGTGGCGTCGACGCCGGACCACCACAGCCACATCGGCTTCGGGGTCGCGCCGCTGGGCAGATGCCCAACCTCCAAACGAATGACGGTTCCCTCGATGACCGGCAGCACCGTCGCCGAGTCGATCCAGGCGGATCGGTGGGTCAACCGTGGATGCAACCGGTCCCAGGCTCGGGCCCACGCCGTGCCGTAGAGACGGGTGTCGGCAACGGTGGCCGCGTCCGGCTCACCCCACGTGGCCGGATCACCGAAGACGAACTCGCCGCCGTGCCTGCGCGGCCGGCCGATCGTCCCGGGCTGCCGGGGCGGCACGGCCCGGCGTAGTACCCGGTCCGAACGCATCCGCGCGAGGACCTGCACGGGCAGGTCACGCAGGAGGAACGCCAGTTGGGGCGCGTCGTAGCCGGCGTCGGCCACGACCAGGATGTCCAGGTCCCCGGGCCGCCACTGCCCGGCCGCGATCAGCCGCCCCACAATGTCTCGCAGCTGCCCAGCGGTGACCGTCGCCGCGTCATCACCAGGCGCCAGCCGCACCGCGTCAAGCGGCGCGGTCCACGAACTTCGGCCCGATTCCAGGGCCACGACCATCGAATACGGCCAGCCCGGAATCATGATGGTCTGGTCTTTGCCGCAGCCGTAGGTGTGACACAGGATCCGCTGCGGTGAGGTGTGCGCGTTCGGCCGCAGCCAGCAGGTGATGTCGACTGCCAGGACGAGACGACCATCAGCCGCCGGTGGCAACGGCACCGCCGCGAGGGCGGTACGCAACCGGTCGATGTCCAGTCGCCCGCAGGCGAGGGCGTCATACAACGCTCCGTGACCGCGACGGTGCTCACCTACCAGCGACAACTCCACCAACGACCGGACCGGCCCGTCGGCGTACAACACCGCGTCCGTCAGGTCGAACAACGCATCCGCTCGCGCCGTCAGACAGCCGTAGAACTCGGCGCCGCAACCATCCGACCAGGGAGGGTCATGGACTCGATCGACGACATCCTCGGTGAGCTACCCCTACCGCCCTACGCCACCGCCGAAGACGTCACCTTCGCCGTCAAGGCCGTCACCGTGCACGCCGCCGAGCAGTGGCCTGAAGACCCACGCTGCCGCAGCGACCGCGCCCCGCACCCCTGCCGCCTACACCGCTGGGGTCGCAGGGTCATGATCCTCCGTGGTCTGAGCGAGCCCGAAATCGAGGCCCTGGTCGCCGAACAGACAGCGAGGCAGCCATGATCTACGTGACCGGGGAACGCCTGCAACCGCACCACGTCCGGGTCGCCGCCTTCGACACCCGATGGCGGGGCCTCGACCCCGGCCAGGTCCACGCCTACCCCAACCAGCTCGCCGACGAACCCGACCGCCTGCACCGCGACTGACCACCGCGAACACGGAGGCCGAGCGCATCCGCCAGGCTCTACGCCAATGGCAGTCCCGCCACACCGGCTGCCGCCACACCGGACTGGTCACTCAACAACCGGTGGCGGCGGTGACCGCACCCCGCTGGATCATCCACTTGCCCACCACCCTGACCAGCCTGGACGCCGCCGCGGACCTGGCCGCCGCACTGCGCGACTCCCTCGGCCACGTCCCCGCCTTCGACTTCGGCGAGACCACGCCCAGCGAGGAGGACACGCAGCACCTACGCCACCGGGTCTGGTGCGACGCTCGGCTCGATGGCGGCCAGCGCTGCCGGCTACGCGACGGGCACCCGGGATCGTGCGGGACCGCGGGGGAGGGCTCGTGCCTGTAGCCTCCGGTCCTGCCCGACGCCACGCACGGCGACCTGCTGGCCGGCTTCACCACTCCCCAGCCGTACATCATGGAAGCCGCCGCCGGCGCTCCTCGCTCGCCCAGCGTGCGCGTGGCCCTCGACCGCGGCACGGTCGTCTACGTCGGCCACACCGGGAACCTGCGCAATCGCCTCCGGCAGCACTTGACGGGTAACCGGGACTCGTCGGCGCTGCATGAGCAGGTCGGCCAGGAACTCGACAAGCGTGGACAGGTGGCATCGGCCAAGGGCATCGCCGACTGGCTGGGCCGGTGCGAGGTCTGCTGGCAGGAAACCGACAACCCGGAGGGTACGAAGGAAGCCCTGGTCCTGGCCCAGAAGCCCCGCTTCAACCGGCAGTATGGTGAGTGATTGAGCCAAGGAGCGGATAGGCGCTGTGGGGGGACTCTGCCACGATGCCCCGCGTGGGGATCGATAACGGCGCGCTCGTCGGTGACGCGCAACACAATGGCATCGCGAACGCATTGAAGGTTTGGCGTGACAGCCTCGTCAACCTCACCGGCGTCAACCGCTTGATTAACTTCAAGCACACCAAGAGCGGCACCATCCAGATCACCAATCCGCCAGGGCAAGAAATTCTCGACGGGTTACGCGGCCGTCGCCCCTGGTCTTTCCGGGGTGCTCACGACGACGACCAGCCATTCCACGCGGGCGAGGACACACCGGTGGCACTCCCCTCCGGCAGCGTGCTGCACAGCCCAAAGGCCGACAAGGACCTGGGGCCGGTGCTGCGCAGTCTCATGCGCAAGGCCAGGCAGGAATACCTCGACCGCGGCCTATCAGTTCTCTACCTGGCCCTCGGCATGCTCGACTGGCGTGAGACCGACGGCATCTCCCTGGCCAGTCCCCTACTGCTCATTCCGGTTGAGCTGACCACGACCGGTCCACGAGACAGGCCCCGCCTCCGGATCGGCGACGGTGATCCCGTGTTCAACCCGGCCCTCGCCCTGCGCATGCAGGACTTCGGGATCACCCTGCCCACCATCGACGACCTGGCCGACCTGAGCATCGACGCATTGTTCTCCCAGGTCCGGCAGGTGGTTCGTGGCCGCGACGGGTGGAAGGTCACCGAGGCATCGGTGCTGTCCTGCTTCTCCTTTCACAAGGAGGCGATGTACCGCGACCTGCTGGACAACGAGGAACAGGTGATCGGCCACCCGGTCGTGCGCGCGCTGGCCAGCCAGAGCGTCGCCGACCAGACCAAGAACTTCCTCTTCGACGAAATCAAGCCGCAGGACATCGACCGACACGCTCCGCCGGAGGACACCCCGCTCGTGCTCGATGCGGACTCCTCTCAGCGCGCCTGCGTCGCCGCCGCGGTAGCCGGCCGCAGTTTCGTCATGGACGGCCCGCCCGGCACAGGCAAGTCCCAGACCATTGCCAACATCATCGGCGCGCTCCTGCACGCCGGGAAGACGGTCCTGTTCGTCTCGGAAAAGGCCGCGGCACTCGAAGTCGTGCGCAACCGCCTCGCCGAGGCCGGGCTGGACAACTACCTACTCGAACTGCACAGCCACAAGGCCAGTCGCAAGGAAGTGGCGACCGCCCTGGCGCAGGCCCTCGACAACGTTCCGGTTCCGCCGCCGGGCATGGGCACCATCAGCCGCAAGGTGCTCATTGAGCGGCGTGAACAACTCAACGCGTACGCGGAAGCGATGAACAAGATCCGAGAGCCCCTCGGATACAGCCTGCACGACGTCCTCGGCCTGATCGCGAATCTCGATCATATCCCGGCCGCGCCGACCCCGGACCTGCCTCCGGTCGGTCTGACCCCCGAGGGCCTCAACGCCATCCGAGACGCCTCTCAGCGAGCCGCCCGTGCCTGGCGGCCCGCATCCCAGGGCCACAGTTACCTGTGGCGCGACGTCACCGACAAGGCGTCTCTGGATACTCGCCTCTACCAGGCCAAGATGGCGCTCGAAGAACTCGCAGGGATCACCGGGTTCAACCAGGTCTTCGCCGACGCATTCGCGATCACTCGACCGAGTGACACACCGGCGCTGCTCACCCTGCTCGCGCAGAGCGCGAACCGCCCAGGCGAGGCGCGCGATGCGTGGCTGACCGTGCCCGACTTCGCCGCGCTCACCGAGGTGGCCGACTACCTCGCCCTCGACCTGGCCGCCATCCGCGACACCGCCCAGGCGGCACGGGCACATTGCAGCGTGGAGTGGACGTCGCTGCCTGACCCGGCGACGCTGCCACCATCCCCGACCGTCACGGACCTCGCCCCCGCAACGCTGGTTCTCGCCGGACTGGACGGCGAGACCGCACGGAACCTGGCCGGCCAGTTCACCGCAGACGCTGAGCGGCTGGAGGCCCGGCTGCGGTCACTCGCCGGGCTCACCGACCTGATGCACCTGCCGCCGGTACGAACCATCCAGGACGCCACCAACGTCCTCACCCTCGCCGGCCTGGCCTACGCGCGTTACCGCCCCGAGCGGTCCTGGCTCGCCGCGACCGTTCCGCAGACCGTCACCCTCGCCACGTCCTGCCTTCGGCAGTGCATCGCCGCCCTGGACGCAGCGGAGTCAGCTGCCCGCGCCTACTTCACCGACGCCGCGCTCGACGCGCCACTGCCCGAACTGCACGACAGGTTCACCAACGTGCACCGGGGCCTGCGCAAACTTCGCGGCCAATACCGGCGCGACAAGAAGACCCTGGCCACGGTCACCGCCACCGGTGTCACCGCAGACGCTGCGATCAGACATCTGAGCCTCGCTGTCACCTGGCAGCAGGCCCGCGCCGGATTCAATGCTGCCGCCACCGAGAACGGAAAGATCCTCGGATCCTACTGGAAGCAGCGCACCACCGACTTTGCCGCCATCGAAGAGGCCATCGGGTGCGCCGACCAGATCCTGCGCCTGACCCCTCCCGGGGCGCTCGGGGGGGTAGCCGGCCATGTCTGTGCCCCCGACCCGTCCGCTGGACTACGCGACCTGATCGTGGACATCCGCGCCGACCTCGACCGGTGGCGCACCACGCTCGCGCCGGCGCCAGCGCCCGCCGCCCGCCCCGAACTCCTCCTCGAGCCGCTCACTGCGGTGATCGCCTGGCTACGCGGCCACGTCCCGCCGCTGCGCAGCGCTGCTACCCGAGCCGGAGCCGTCAGCCTGGCCACTGGGCGCACACTGAGCCTGGCTGAAGCAGACGAGATGCTGGGCTACCGGCGGTCCGCTGCCGACGCCGAGTCGGCGCTGCACGACCGCGCGGACACCTACCGGGCGGCGTTGGGTGATGCCGCCTACCGAGGCACGGACACCGACGAAGCCACGCTCGCCGGCGCGCTCGCCTGGGCGCAAGCGACCCGCCGCGCCCGCACCGGCTCGAATCAGGCGCTGACCGAGGAGCAGGTGAAGGCGGTCGCCGACGCCCAGCCCACCGGGAACCTCTCCGATGCGTACGCCAGGTGGGAGGGTGCGCTGGACAGCATCGCCGCCGCTTTCGCCGAGACGCGGCACAGCGAACTGGCCACGGAATTGGACGACTACATTGCCGGGGCGGAGTTCCTCGACGAGCTGCGGCACGACAGCAGCGGTCAAGACGAATGGTTCTCCTACCAGCAGGCCCGCGAAGACCTCGCTGTCCACGACCTCGACGCCGCTGTGGACTTCTGCATCAACCAGGCAGTTCCGGCGACACAGGTACCGCAGGTGGTCGACCGGGCCCTGCTCCGGGCCTGGGCCGATCACATCATCCGGGACGACAGTGCCCTGCGGCCGCTACGCGCACAGGACCGCGGCGCCCTGATCGAGGAGTACCGGCGGCTCGACCGGCAACTCATCCCGGCCGCGACCAGCGACATCATTCGCGCCGTCAACACCCGCCGGCCGAGCTCGGTGGACGTCGGAGAGCCTGCGATGATCCGCCGCGAGGGCATGAAGAAGACTCGTCACCGCCCGGTACGGGAGCTGATCGGCTCGACCCGCAACGCCACGCTCGCGATCAAACCGTGTTTCATGATGTCGCCGTTGGCGGTCAGTCAGTACCTGCCCTCCGACATGCCGTTCGACGCGGTGATCTTCGACGAGGCATCCCAGGTGACCCCCGGCGACGCCGTCAACTGCATCTACCGCGGCAGGGCCCTGATCACGGCCGGCGACGACCGCCAGTTGCCGCCCACCTCCTTCTTCGATCGGATGGCGGACGACAGTGGTGACGACGCGGCCACCGACGTCAACGACTTCCAGTCCATCCTCGAACTGTCCAAGGCCTGTGGTGCGTTCCGGAACCTCGCCCTGCAATGGCACTACCGCAGTCGTCACGAGGCCCTGATTGCGTTCTCCAACTACGCCTTCTACGAAGGAAAGTTGGTCACCTACCCTGGTGCCCGCAGTGGTGGGCCGGACGTCGGCGTGGAGATGCTTCACGTGCCGGGCGTCTACCGTCGGGGGACCAGCCGCGACAACCTCGTCGAAGCCGCGAAGGTCGTCGAGCGGGTCGTGCACCACTACAGCACCCGGCCCGACTTGACCCTGGGCGTCGTCACGTTCTCCGTCGCCCAGGCTGATGCCATCCAAGCGGCCCTGGACCGTGCCCTGATCGAGCGGCCCGACCTTGAGCGTCACTTCGACGGTGACCGGCTCCACGGCTTTTTCATCAAGAGCCTCGAATCCGTTCAAGGTGACGAGCGGGACGTCATCATCTTCTCCATCGGCTACGGCCCGGACGAAAACGGCAAGATCACCAGCAACTTCGGTGCCCTCAACAAGCCCAAGGGTTGGCGGCGCCTCAACGTCGCGATCACCCGAGCGCGGCAGCGCATCGAGATCATCACCTCCATCCGGGCGGGCAACGTTCCCCACACGGCCAACGAGAGCGTCCGTCACCTCGCCGCGTACCTCGACTTCGCCGAGCGCGGCATGGAAGCCCTCGCCCTGGACATCGGTCCGAGCGGACGTGGCACGGACAGCCCGTTCGAGGACTCGGTGATTGGTGCCATCCGCTCCTGGGGCTATCTCGTGGAGCCTCAGGTGGGCGCGGCGGGCTACCGCATCGACATGGGCGTCCGCCATCCCGCTCAGCCCGGCGTCTTCGTCCTCGGCGTCGAGTGCGACGGCGTGATGTACCACTCCTCGCCGGCCGCGCGCGACCGCGACCGGCTGCGCGAGCAGGTGCTGCGTGGCCTGGGTTGGAACCTGCACCGGATCTGGGGCACCGCGTGGTACCGCAACCGCAGGCAAGAGGAAGAGCGTCTGCTCGCCGCGATCACCGCTGCCATCGCCGCGCCCATTCGTGGCAGGCTCTCCACCCTGCTGGACGTCATCGAGCGCCCGGTGATCGAGACGGCCGAGGTGGACCGCGACGCCATACCTGAGTGGACGTCGCCGTACCGTAAAGCCAGCGTCACCCCACTCCGTCGCTGGGTCGACCCGTCTGATCCTGCAAGCCGCTTCGACATGGCGAGCGGCATTGAGGAGATCGCCACCGCCGAAGGTCCAGTTCACATCGATGTGATCCTGCAACGCCTACGGGATGCCTGGGACATCGGGCGGGTCGGGAGCAAAATCCGCGCCAACATCGACGCGGCGATCAGGGCCGCCCACGTCGTACGCGACGGCGACTTCATCGACGTCGGCGGCCGGCCTGTCGCCAGCGTTCGCGTCCCTGCCGACGGTGTCCAACGCCAGGTGGAACACGTGGCTGACCGGGAACTTGACCTGGCCATCACCAACTTTGTCCGGAGCGGCGGCACGGTCAACCACGACGACCTGATGACTGCTGCCGCCCGCCTATACGGGTGGAACCGCCTCGGCTCGGGGATCACCGCTCGGCTTACGATGATCATCAACCGCCTGCTAGCTAATGGAACGCTCACCGGAGATGCGACAGCGCTATCACTCAACGGCTAGCCTCGAGCTACCGCGTTGGGAAACCGGTAGCCGTTTTGGTCATCCTCTATCCCCGGCTGGTCGGTAGTGGGCCGGTCCCCGCCGGCAGAGAATGAGCTATGCCTTCCCGGGAAGTCCGGTGCAAGCGCTGCGATCTGCTTCAGGGGCGGTGCGAGCACACGTGGGCTGGTAGGGCGGCCAATGGTCGGTCGTCCGCCAAGGCGCCGAAACCTAGACGGCGCAACAAGGGTGGCACTCTGAACTCAGGCCTGGTGCTACTCCTGCGCCAGGCATTGCTTCAGCCCGGGAATGCGTCGAATCGAAGGATTCATGAGATCACAGGTGTCAGCGACCTTCGGGCTGCGAGAAAAGCAGCAGAAAAGCTTCTAGATCAAGAAGACATGAGGCAGGCGCGGGCTCGGGCTACAGCGGCGAAACAGGCAACCGATCGGCAGCCGATCGACCGCGTCAGTGTTTGGGCTGTAAGCGGAGGGCTGCCCACACTAGGCCGACATCGCTGAAGCGGGCACCTGTCGTCTCCCGGGCGGTCGCGTCCCGTGGGCACCGGCGTCGCCTGGTCCGATCCATACGAATCCGTCGGTGAAGACGGGATGGAATGGCGGCTGGACATCCGAGGGATATCCCGCTCACGCGCTTCCTTTGGCGAACGTCGTTGTCTCCGCCGACGTCTTGACGAGGCGGGTGCCGACCGTGCGGCCGATGAGGCAGGAGGAGTCAGCGAACCTGACGAGCATCCTCGACGACCGCCGGGCACCCGAGCCTGAGGGCCTCCCGGAAGGGCGCCGGCGACGACTCGCCCAGATCACTGCCCGCCAGGGCCAGGCCGACTTCCGGCGCCGGCTCATCCTGGCGTACGGCGGCCGATGCGCCATCACCGACTGCGATGTCGAGGTCGTGCTCTAAGCAGCGCACATTTCCCCGTACGACGGTCCGTCGACGAACCGGGTCACCAATGGCCTGTTGCTCTGCGCCGACCTGCACAACCTTTTCGACCGGGGTTACCTCTGGATCGACGGAAGTTGCCGGGTGCGAATCGCCGAGGGTCTGGCCCACTACGCGGAGCTGGACGGTCACTCCCTCCGCCGGGTGGCCGTCAACGCTCGGCCGGACAAGGATGCGGTGGCCGCTCACCGCGATGAGAGGGTCAAGCGGGTGTATGGCTGAGAGACGGTCTAGCGGTGGGTTGCCGAGTTTCGGCAAGGGCCGCTGACGGATGAAAGGGGTCAAGCTCGCCTCAGGTGAGTAGGTTGGCGGGCATCGACAGTTCTGATCGGTCGGCTGGGGGCGTGCGGTGATCCAACCTGCATGGGAGTTGGTGCTGGATGCGGCACGCGATTTGACCAGGCGCGGCCACACGGAGTTCACCAGGGCGCAACTGCTCGACGAGGTCATGGGCCGTGACCCAAGCCGGCTTCCGCAGTCACTTGGCCCGGTGATCCAGGGCATGACGATCAACGCGACGGGCGGTCCGCCAAGCCCGTGCGGCACTCCGCTGGAGCGTGTCGCCCACGGCCGCTATCGGCTCATCGCCCAAGGGTCGCCGACCCGTTGGACGGCCTCGCGGCCGACCCCGCCGCAGCCCGCGCCTGAGGCGTCGCACAGCGGCGAGGTTGACATCGTCTTGGTGGGCTGCACCAAGACGAAGGCGAGCACGGCAAGCCTCGCCCGGACCCTCTACCAGTCTCCGCTGTTCGAGAGGCGCCGTCGGTACGCCGAAACCCGCGGCCGCACCTGGTACGTGTTGAGCGCCGAACATGGCCTGGTGCATCCCGACAGCTTGTTGGAGCCGTACGACGTGGCTCTTGCCGAGCAAAGCGAGGACTACCGGCGGGCGTGGGCGCATTGGATTGTGGCCAAGCTGCGGCGGGTCGAGGGCAGCCTTCACGGTCGCGTCATCGAGATTCACGCGGGGGAGGCGTACGCCCGTCCCTTGCTGCAGTTGCTCCGCGCCGCCGGCGCAACCGCATCGCAACCGACGGTCGGGATGCGGCAGGGTGAGCAGCTGTCCTGGTACGACCGGCATCCGGAAACGCCGGCGGCCGAGCCAGCGGCCGGCTGGCTCACGAATATGACCGTCGCCGGCGGGCCATACCCGGTGCCCGGATTCACCTACCGCTGGCCGGACGTGGCGGAGGCCTTCGCGTCAGCCACCGAACTCACGGTCACCGTCGCCGGGGCGAACCACCGGGTGCAGGTCGCAGCGTGCGACCGCGAAGCCTACGGACGTGTACGCCGCCGGATCGTCGTCTTCGTGGGCTCAGAGCCGGTCGCCGAGGCGGTCGCCACGGACGAATACCCAGACTCGCGGACGCTTCTCGGACTCCTCAAGGACGCCGACGGGCGGATGGTTCGACCTGGTGAGACCGTGCCCGAGGCCTACGCTGGCTTCCCGCTCGTCGCCTTCGCCGATGAAGTGACCGGGCCGTATACCCCCTGTGGCCTGGCTGCCCGCCTCAGCGAGGACGACATCGTCGGTTGGGCGGCGTTTGCCTTGGCCCGCAAGACGGTCCGCACCCGCGGCCTTTCGGTGCCAGCATCAGAGCCGCCGCCGGCCCGCGTGCCCGCGCCGCGGAGCGCGGGCCCGAGCGCCATCGTGGGCGCCCTTCTGCGGTACGGCCGCGAGCACGTCGACGAGCGCGTCGGCGAGGCGCCTCAGTTCACCCCGCACGCCGAGGCTAACCGCCTCGTCGTCGAGGATCCGTTCGCCTTCCTGCTCGCGGTCGTCTTCGACCAGGGCATCCCCGCCGAGCGCGCCTGGCGGGCGCCCTACGAGCTCAAGCTTCGTCTGGGCCATCTGGAACCGGCGCGAATGGCTGCAGGGCCCGAGCGGGTCCGGGCCGCCGTGGCGCAGGCTCCGGCGTTGCACCGGTACGTGAACAACCTCCCCGGCTGGCTGGTGGAAACCGCCCGCACGGTTCACGAGGAGTACGCCGGTCAGGCCAGCTTGATCTGGGCTGGCCGGCCAAGAGCTGCGGAGCTCGCCACCCGCCTCCGCCGGTTCCCTGGCATCGGGCAGAAGAAGGCTGCCATGGCAGTGGAGATTCTGGCCCGCGACCTGGGCGTGCCGATCGCCGACCTGTCCGGCAGCGACATCGCCTTCGACGTACACGTGCGTCGGGTGTTCCTGCGGACGCAGCTTGCCGAGTACGACGACCTGGACCACATCGTGGATGTAGCCCGACGCCTGCACCCCGAGCGACCGGGCGAACTCGACTACCCCGCCTGGCTGGTCGGTCGGCAATGGTGCGGCGCCGGAGTTCCGGACTGCGGGGCCTGCGTGCTACGTGAGGCGTGTCCTCGCGACGTAAATCGGGCGGCGGCCGTTCGAGGTAGCTGATGGCAGCCATGAGCCCGGAGGCGCTCTTGCGCAACCCTTCGGATTATCTGCCGGCTCGATCGGCGACGAAGACGCCGCGGCCGGGTGCGCCGACGACGATTCCGCGGTCGCGCAAGAGGGCGACCGCGCGAGCCGCCGTCGAGAAGGAGACGGAGTAGAGGTCGGCGAGCTGCGAGTACGACGGCAACTTAGCGCCGGCCTCGTACTCGCCAGTCTTGATCCTTTCCGCGATGTCGGCGGCGATGTCGGTATAGCTGAGCGGGATCGGGGACACGTAGATCCTTTCGGGCTGGCACCTCAGTCCGATCCTCTCACCTCGTCCTCATGGTTGACCTATAGCGCCTAGTGACATAGGTTGCCCTTGAGTCGATCGGGTTGGCACCAGAATGGCTCGTCCGGGCACCTTTGCCCGATCAGTGCCGGGGCGGCGCGGCGACGCTGCCCCGGCACGCGAAGCAAGCGCGCCGCGTCCAGCGGCGTACCCAGCGACACGTGTGGCAGGAGGAAGAACCGCCGCGGCACCGGTCGCGGCGTATCAGCAGGCCCGGGGTGGGTGCTGGGCTCCGGTCGGTACGAACGCGCGGTCGTACTGACCGACCCCGCCCGCCTCGGCGCCGCAACAACCGTTCAAGGAGGGCCATGGACTCGATCGAAGAGATCCTCGGCGAACTACCCCTACCGCCCTACGTCACCGCCGAAGACATCGGCTTCGCCGTCAAGGCGGTCACCGTGCACGCCGCCGAGCAGTGGCCCGACGGTCCGCGGTGCCGCAACGACCGCGCACCCCACCCGTGCCGGCTGCACCGCTGGGGCCGCCGGGTCCTCGACCAACGCGGCCTCACCGACCGTCAGATCCGCGCGCTGATCGCCGAGCAGGAGGCACCGCAGCGATGATCTACGTGACCGGAGAGCGCCTGCACCCGCACCACGCCCGCATTGCCTCCTTCGACACCCGCTGGCGCGGCCTCGACCCCGCCCAGGTGCACGACTACCTCAACCGGGTAGCCGACGAACTCGAACGACTGCACCGCGAGCTGACCACGGCGAACACCGAGGCCGACCGCATCCGCCAGGCGCTGCGGCAGTGGCAGTCCCGGTACACCGGCTGTCGCCACACAGATCCAGGTTCACCGAACAGTCGGTGGCAGCGATGACCGCACCCCGCTGGATCATCCACCTTCCCACCACCCTGACCAGCCTCGACGAAGCCATGACCCTGGCCGCAGCCCTACGCGACTCGCTCGGCCACGTCACCGCCATCGACTTCGGTGAGACCACCCTCAGCGAGGAGGATCGGCAGTTCCTGCGTACCCGAATCTGGTGTGACGTCAGGCTCGACGGGGCCGGCCGCTGCCGACGCCGCGACGACCACGACGGCTCGTGCGGGGCCACGGATGAGGGTCCACGCCGGTAGCGTCCCGGGGATGCCCGACACCGCGCACGACGACCTGCTGGCCGGCTTCACGGCTCCCAGCCGTACACCATGGAGGCCGTCGCCGGCGCTCCCCGCGCGCCCGGTGTGCACGTGGTCCTCGACGGCGGCCTGGTCATCTACGTCGGCCGGACCAGGCGGGGTCTGCGGGATCGCCTCCGGCAGCACCTGACCGGCGACCGCGACTCATCGGTGCTACACGACCAGGTCGGGCAGCTCCTCGACACCCCGGACAACGCGGCGTCGGCCGCCGACATCGCCGGCTGGCTGAGTCGGCGCGAGGTCCGCTGGCAGGAGACCGACAACCCGAAGGGTACGAAGGAAGCCCTGGTCCTGGCCCTCAAGCCGCGCTTCAACCGGCAGGTGCCGAAGCCACGTCACGCGGGCGGTGGCGAATAGCGGAGCGGCGCGTGGGTGACTGCCCCAAGCCGGAACGGCTCTGGTCGCGGACCTTCGGTGCAGATCGATCTCCATACGGCTGAACGGCCCCGTCGAGAATGTCGAAGCGTGCCTATGCTCTGGGCATCGGGCGAGGCGGCGGTTGATGGCCGGCCGCGTGGGGCGAGTTCGAGGGGCGCGCGTGGGATTCAACGTCGGTGACATGGTTGCCGTTCAAGCCGACCCCAGTCGAGTCGGGCCGGTCATCCAGATTCTTCAGAGCGTCGATGGGTTCGGCCGCTATCGCGTCTTCCACGAAGCGGGAAGCATGCGCGAGTACGCAGAGGACCAGCTGGTGCTCGCAGCGGCGCAACAGGAGGCAACGACTGGCGGCCTGTCTCCCGAGGAGTTCCGAGCCAGGCTCGTCTGTGCTGCCACGAGCAGGTCTGTCAGCTCTTCGACACCCCGGGCAACGCGGCGTCGGCCGGGGACGTCGCCGGCTGGCTGGGCCGGCGCGAGGCCGCTGGCAGGAGACCGACAACCCGGAGGGTACGAAGGAAGCCCTGGTCCTGGCGCGATGCGACGACGTTCCACCTGGAGTCGGGACGACTGTGCGTGCTGACGTCACGGCACCGGCACGCCTGCATCGTGGTGGCCCGGGCCGGCATCGGGGAGCTGCTCGACGCCCACCCGTCGACCGAATCGGTGCACCTCGACGTGCCGGTGAAGTTCCCGGACGGCTAGGTCGCCAACCAAACGATGTTCACTCACCTGTACCGGCGTTGATCGAGGCAGTTGGTGGGCGGCCCTTGCCTGCGCCGGTCGCGAGCGGGGTGGTGAGGCGATCCGGACGTTCGGCTTGGCCGGTGGCGCGGGATGTTCCGCGGGCGAACCTTTGCGCTACAACCGTCCTGGGACGTCAGGGACGGTGAACCACGCATCGTCGTCCAGAGCCCCGAGGTAGACGTAGGTGGCATTCCCCATGGCTGTGTTTAGTGGTGCGAAGAAGTGAGACGCCTCGTTGATGTAGACACGCCCCCCAGCGTGTCCCTTGACCGCCGCGAGGCGACGCGCGAGCAACCGTGCCGGCTCTTGACCGACCTCATCGGACAGATGTACTTCCCTGATGCGCCGACCGGTGGTCATGTCGTACTTGATGTCTGTCCCGCCGGCGCGCAGCACGTACGGAATTCCGGCGTGGGGACCGGGCCATGGATCCCCAGGGCCCAGACTGGGTGGTGGGACGGGGCCGATGCTCTGCCCGTCGTAGTCGAATTCGAGAATCTCCTCGTACGTCCCAGCGTAAACGCATCCGCCGTCACGGTGAGGAACGAGAACGTCACGATACTCGTTGATGTAGAAGGCCCCGCCCGGTGCGCCGTTGATCTTTTCCTTCACCTCGTTGACCATCGCGACGAGCCTCTCGTGGCGATCGTTGGTGAGGAGTTCCTTCTCTCGTGCGCTGATCCGGTATACGAGCCGCACCTCCATGCCGCCCCCTGGGCTGTGCACGACCGAGTACTTGGCATCCTTGTTCACATTCGAGGGCGACAGCCCTGGATAGAAGGTAAACATCTATACCTTTCGGCGGCCCGGATCGGGGTCAGGCGGAAGCGTTGCACGTCGCGGGACATGCGGCGAGGGTCGCACGTGAGACTAATGCGCTTTCGTGCGCTTGGTGCCTTACTGTCGGATCAGAGACACCTCGTCTGTTCCTTGACGAGCCGGGGCCTGGGTGTTGCCGATCAGGAGGGCCAGGCGAAGCCGCCGGGAGCATGGGCAAGATGGAACTTCTTGCCGCCTTCCACATACCAGGCTTGCCCCTCCTCGCTGAGGAAGAACCCGATGCCACGATCGAAGAGCCGCCGCCAGTTCTCCAGCACCCGTCGAGCGTTGGTCGCCAACTCGGCGGGGGCGTCCTCGTCCACCAGAGCGAATTCAATGGTCCCGTCGGGCGTGCGACGTTCGATGACTCCACCCTGCTTCTGCCGAAGCCGGTACGAACCGCCACCCTTGTCGGGTGAGTCAACGAGCACGGTGCCAGGCTCCAGCAGGACAGGATCAGCGTTTCTTGTGCCAGGTCGGGTTTCCTGAATCACGTCCGCCTCGAAAGGTTCCGCCAACTGTCCGGCGACATAGGGGACGAGTCCTTCTGCGCTCTCACCCCACACCAGCACGAGCCGATGCGTCGGCGTCACGCGGAACCGGCCGCCACGCCTGCCGCGGACCTGTTCGACGAGGGTCGCGGCGTGCTGTGGGTTGCGGATCATGGTGCCCGCGCCGTTGGTGACGGTCCCCAGCGTGTCGACTGAATACTCCTGGCCCGTGACAGTGCCCCTCCAGGGCACGGGCGTCTCGGGGGGCCGCCGGTGCAGCCGTTCCCACTCCTGCTCCTCGGTCGGCCGCGGGGAGGCTGGCGGTCCGGACATCTGCCGCGGCGCCGCGGTGGCGTCGGCCGTCCACAGCCAGTATCGATTAGCCCCCTCGCCGGTCAGGTCAGCCCAGTCCTCCTTGGCGTAGATCTGCTCGTCGACCGTCTTTGCTACGTAGATGAGGTGCATGTCGGCATGTTTGCGTGGGGCATTTTCGTCGAAGCGACGTCGGAGGACTCGCCCCAGCGCCTGGATGCGTTGACGCACGCTCGATGTGGACGCTACGGAGATGCCCACGTCTGCTTCCGGCACGTCAATTCCCTCGACCAGGGACTTGACGGACACGAGCACTTGCGTGGCCCCGGTTCGGAACGAATCCAATGCTTCGATTCTCGCGCGATCCCCAAGTTTCGAGTGTTCAAGCGCGATGGATACGTTCGGCATTGACGAGACCAAGCTACGGTGTAGTGCGGCAGCCTCACCGACCCGCTCGTGAAAGAGGAGGACCCGTCTCGCCTGGCCCGACCCAAGTGTCTCGGCCAAGATCCGGCTGGTCACTCTGCTTCGATCAGTGGCCCTATAGAGCAGGTCTTTACGGCGAGAGGTCGCGGCAATGTACCGTCGGGCGAGTTGGCCGACCTCGTCCCGGCGCCTCTGAAGGTGTTGCGCGCGACCAGATTCGAACCCGAGATTCCGCAACTCGTCGCCGAGGTCGTCGATTTGTCGGCTGATCTTGTCGTATTGGCGTTGTTCTTCGAGTGTCAGTTGAATGCCGTGGTGGTGAATGTCGTAATCCGGGAGCCAGCCGGCCAATCGTGCGTCCCGCAACGTGAAACGGTAAACCACCGCTCCTAGCGCCTGGCCCACCAACTGTTCGTCGTACCGGAGCAGCTGCCCTGAGTCGTCGACCTCCTCTCGGTCCGGGGTGGCGGAGAGGCCGAGCTTGTATGCCGCCTCCGTTCGTAGGACCTTGCCGAAGGTAGGCGCGCCGGCACGGTGACATTCGTCAACGATGAGCATCAGCGGTTGGGCCGCTTGTGCCAGCGCCGGCAGTCGCTTCGCTGCCGTATTCAGCACGGCGACAATCGCGCGGCGACTGCCGAAGTCCTCTTGTTTGCCTGCACCGAGAAGGCCTATCTCGGATGGCACCAGGCTGGTGTACCGCTGGAGGGCTACCTGCCACTGGCGCGCCAGTGCCTCGGTCGGGACCACGACGGCGATCCGTAGCTCGGGGTCCTTCGTGGCGGCGAGGGCTGCGCAGGCGAGTGCGATGAGCGTCTTCCCGCCGCCCGTGACGATCTCCAGAGTCCCTCGGTGCGGGCCCGCGGAGCCGCCGCGGTCCCACGCCCGCACAGCCTCGGCCTGCCAGGGTGCCAGGGTGAATCCATGGGTGTTGATCATCGTGACTTCCGGCCTTCCTCGTCGAGAGCGCGACGAACCTCGTCTCGAATGAGGGTGGGCAGGGAGGTTCTGGCCCATGCGGCCAGCTCTGCCCTCACCGTTGCGGCAACGATGTCGGCCAACCGCCCTAGCTGTTCGAACTCCGGGCCACCGCCGTGGGTGTCGCTGAGTCCGGGGGCGCCGGTGGTGATCGAGCTCGGCCGCAGGCCGGCCCGTGCATGTCCCGTGTTCTGGCGGTGGTCCAGGCGAACGGGGCTGAAGTCGGCCCGGTCCAGGAGTTCGGCCTGCGATAGCTCGAGGGCTTCGGCGAGTTGCCGCAGCGCCTTCGCTGATGGCGTCTTCGTGCCGTTCTCCAGCTCAGACAGATACGGGTAGCTGAGCAGGGATCGCTCGGCGACCTCCTTGCGCTTGAGTCCAAGCTCGGCGCGTCTGACCTGGATGGCCCGCCCGAGTCCGCCTGGTTGCTGGTCCATCGGTTGCCCCTCTGGCGTAGTTTTCCGCACAGCTGTTGACCCAACTACGCTTGCAGCGTAACAATTCTGCTCATGCCGCACCTCATGCTGTTGGAGCAGAAGGACTACGCCCGTGAACAAGCTTACTAGGCTGCAAAAGCGTCAGGTTTCCGCTGTCGGCGTACGCCGGTGGCGAGTCGCCCCTCGTCCGGAACAGCGCTCTCCGCTGCCGAACCTCTCGGTTGTCCGGCTTGTCGCGCGGAACCGCCTGCTCCCTGGCGTGCTTGTATGGGCGAGAGTGCCGTTCGAGGACAACGTCCAGTACAAGATCCGCCCGGCGATCGTCCTGGGCTGCCGGGGGCGGGATGTGGTGATCCTGCCGTGCACGAGTTCACCGGCGCGCCATCGGCGCATCGATCGGCCGGTCGAACTCCTCGACGTCGAGACCGCCGGGCTGCGCCGCCCTACCGCGGTGCGTCGTACGGCCCTGAGCGTTGACCTCGTCGACGTCCTTGAGGTGATCGGTGAGCTGTCTGATGCCGACCGGCGCCACGTCTTCTGCGCGGCGGTCGTCTCTCGCCTAGGGCGTGTCCTGTCGATCTTGTAGCGGTGGGTCGTTGACGATGTGCCGGTGCTGCGTCGTGGTGAGTTGACCGATGAGGCGTGGGCGGTGATCGCGCCGCTGCTTCCGGAACCGGGTAGTAGTCGAGGGCGGTGGCGGGATCACCGGCAGGTCATCAACGGGGTCTTGTGGAAGCTGCGCACGGGGGCGCCGTGGCGTGACCTGCCGGAACGGTATGGGCCGTGGAAGACCTGCCACGAACGGCTGCGGCGGTGGACCGCCGACGGCACGTGGGATCGGATCCTGACCGGGGCGCAGGTCCACGACGACGGGACACCGGTGCAGTGGACGATCAGCGTCGACTCGTCGATCGTGCGGGCGCATCAGCATTCCGCTGGCGCCCGCAAAAAGGGGGCTCTCCCACAAGTACGGCGACGCCTGGTGCGCAAGATGGTGAGGCCATCGGCCGATCCCGCGGCGGGCTGAGCACGAAGATCCACCTCGCCGTCGACGGACGTGGCCGGCCGCTGTCGATCCTGCTCACCCCGGGTCAAGCCGGCGACAACCCGCAGCTCCTGGCCCTGCTCGACGCGATCCGGGTCAACGAACCCGGTCCCGGCCGGCCCCGCAAGCGCCCCGAGGTGCTGATCGCGGACAAGGGTTACGCGCACGACTCCACCCGGCGGGCGCTGCGGCAACGCGGTATCCGACACGTCATCCCTGAACGCTCGGACCAGGTTGCCCGCCGGGGGGCCAAGGGGAGCGCCGGCGGGCGACCACCAGCATTCGACCGGGTCGTCTACAAGAAGCGCAACGTCGTGGAGCGCTGCTTCAACCGACTCAAGCAGTGGCGTGACCTGGCCACCCGATACGCCAAACGCGCATCCCTCTACCGGGCCAGCCTCGTCCTCATCGCCGCCGTCATCTGGCTTCCATGATCGACAGGACAGGCCCTAGGCGCGTGAGGCGACCAGGAGTCGACGCCCGGGTCTGCGGCCGACCGCTCCCTAGTGGCCGGATCAGCGCATCATTGTCCCGACTCCTGATCAAGCAGCTCACCGGCCCTGTTCAGAACGGCGTGCCAGAGGCTCGGTGCGACTGTCTCCTTGAGCAGCGCCACGACCTCTTCCGCCCCGAGATCGACGAAGCGCCGCGAGGCCGGACGCGATGACGGTTGTGTGCCGTTGGACGTCTTCTGCTCGGAGAAAGTGGGGACAGGCTGGTTCGACAGTCGGCTGTGGGAAGCATCAATCTCAACGGGTGCGGCAGCGGATTCACGTACCGGATCCTCTGCTACGGCCACCGCTGAGCCTGGTTCTGCTCCAGTCTCGGCGGGCCCGTCGCTCAGTTCCACCGGGACCCGGATGCAAACGATGTCGAGATATCTCGTGGTGCGGGTGAGGGCGACATAGAGCAGGCGGTGACCGCGATCATCCTCAGCGATGATGTCGTCCGGTTCCACGACCACGATCGCGTCGAACTCGAGTCCCTTGGACTCCTGCGGACTGACGACGTTCACGCCCGGGCCCAGGTCGCCGGCGGAGGCCGCCCGCCAGACGACGTCCCTGACGGTGAGCTGCCGTTCGATGTCCGCCCGGCCCGACTTGGGGCAGATGATGGCCACGGACCGACCGTGCGAGGCGTGATCCATGGCCACCCGGACCGCCGTCGAGGCCCGCTCATCCTCGTCCTCCACCCGGTGGATGGTCGGATCCGCCGGCCCGTCCCGCACGACCTGAGGCGCTTTGACGTCGGGCGCGGCGATCGGCAGAAGCTTGGCCGCGAGGTCGAAGACCTGCCGGGGGACCCGGTAGCCGTAGTGCAGCTCTTCCAGCACGTGTGGCAGGTCAGCCGGCAGGTGGTCCAGCAGATCTTCCCAGTCGTCGCGCGCCCAGTGCCCGGTCGACTGGGCGATGTCCCCGACTACCGTCATCGAGCCGTTGCGGGACCGGCGGGCGATCGCGCGGAGTTGCATGGGAGAGAGGTCCTGCGCCTCGTCCACCACGATGTGCAGGTAACCCGCCTTGACGCCGTTGATCAGATGGTCGAGTTCGTCGAGTACGGCAAGGTCGGAGTCGCTCCACGTCTCGTCCGAGAGCCGTTCGGCCGGCCGTCGGTGCAGCACGGACACCTCCCGCGCCGTGAACTCGTCCCCGGCTGCGGCGATCAGCCGATCACGAGAGCCGTAGAGCTCACGCAGGAACGACGCCGGAGTGAAGGACGGCCAGAGCCGGTCCATCACCGGATCGAGGGCGACCCGCAGACGGCTGCGATCCATCCGTGCCCGGGAACCGACGAGCTGGGTCAACAGATCCCGGAAGAGCTGCCGCCGCTCCGAGTAGGTGCCGGCGCTCCCGCGAGCGCGGCCGACCAGCGGCTTCAGCTCCTCGGCGGTGAGGTTCAACGTGCGATTCCCGACCTGCACCTCGACCCACTGCTGACCCTCTGCCGGGCCCACCCGGCCATAGAGCGCCCGCCGGACCAGCCCGGCCATCCGGCCGTCCCCCTTGAGCTTGACGGCGGCCGGATCGTCCTGGCGGCCCCGCTTCACCGGCGGATGCAGCTGGTGCACGTCGACCTGGGTGACGCTGGTGTCGCCGAGGCTGGGCAGCACCAGCCGGGTATAGCGGGTGAAGGTCGGGCTGGGCCCCACCATCAGGATGTCGTCGGCGGCCAGGTTTCCGAGACTGTTGAACAACAGCCAGGAGACCCGGTGCAGGGCGATCGCCGTCTTGCCGGTTCCCGGGCCGCCCTGAATGATCGTCAGCTGGTCGGCATCGGCGCGGATGAGGTCGAACTGCGAGGCCTGGATCGTCCGCACGATCTCCTGCATCGTGCCGGTGCGGTTGCTCTCCAGATCACTTAGCAGCGCGTCGCTGATCTCCTCGTACGCCTCCAGCTCCTCGACCGCATCGGCGAGCTGAGCGAAGACCGTGTCGCTGAACGAGACGATCCGGTTCAACGAGCAGTCGTAGGTGCGCTTGAGGCGCAAACTCCTGGGTTCGGCGTGACTGGCCTCGTAGTAGCGGGCCGCCGCCGGCGCCTGCCAGTTCATGACGAGGAGCTCGGAGTCGTCGTCGAAGATCGCATGGTGGCCGATGTAGAAGCGCTCGCCGCCCTCGTCATCCATGCGGCCGAACGCGACGGGCTCGTCCGACCCACCGATGCGATCGAGCCGAGCCTGGGTGTCCCGCTTGATGCGGGTAGCGGCGCCGCTGTTGGCCGCGGCTCCCGGGGCGAGGCTCAGGGTGGTCCGCATCCGCTCCCGGTGATCCCACGCCGCGTCGAAGTACTTCTGCTCGCGACGGAGCTCTTCCGAGAGCACATCCATGTCGGCCTCCCCGTTGCCGTTGCTTCCACCCAGTGCTGACAGGCGTTGCGACGGCGCGACTAACCACCGCTGATCGACCCGTCTACTGCAAGGTGTCCTGACGATATGGGGCGTTACAGCCGATGTCGCTCGGCCAATCGCTTGCCCGGATTGAACCTTCGGACTACCAGGGGCGCAAGCCCGTACTTGGAACGGGTGCTGCTACGGGGCGTGGTGCGGCCTTCCCGGGATCGACGAACAGGTGACCGCCGATGATCCGTACTCATGAGCGTCCGGGCGACGGAGCTGGTCGCCCGCCTTCACGTTCGACTGGCTCGGCCCGGCTGGCGCACGCGGCTGGCGCTCCGCTGGTTGCGCCTCGTCGCGGCGGACGCCGAGCTGGCGCCGTACCTCATCGGGGATCGCTGCTCGCCCGCAATCATCAGCACCAGATGGCGATGGTGCCTCCGGCTGCGCACTCCTCCGGAGGGTCGGGGTAGCTGGTGGCTTGGTCCGTCGCGATGCGGTGGGCGGTCCAGGCGGCGGCAGCGGCGTCGAGCACATCGTCCGGCCCGGCTCGTCCCGCCTCGCCAAGCTCGGCCGGCACCCCGATGCCGGCCTCTTGGAGCAGGTCCCGGCGCTGCATCTGGCCCCGCCAGGTCTTCTTGGACGAAAACACAATCCGCCCCTGTGCCATCGCACGGAATGACACCTCCGGGTGGATCTCATGCAGTCGGGGCCGCCCGTGTTCCCGGTATGCGTTGGCCTCCAGCAACTTGTTGCGCAGCCCCCACGTCTGCCGGCTGAGGCCCTGGCCGGTGAGCTCCCGGCAGCGCCTTACCGCCGACTCGTGATCTTCCTCGAGCCAGACCGATTGCGGCGGTATGCGGAACACGGTGCTGCGTGCGGCGCCGAGAGCACCAGCCGCTGCGATGTCGGCCTGCCGCCATCCGGTCTCGACCAGACCCAGCGGCATGTCGAGACCCACCACATCGATGTCCGAGTGCTCTGCGAGTAGCGCCGGCAGGCTGGCCCCGATGTGCGCGGTCGAGAAGACGCCGTCGTGCAGCTCGATGGCCACCCAGCCGTCCTTGCACGCGTCCACCCCGAGCACACGTAGCTTCGTCATGCCGACCGACCTTAGGCCGTCCAGATCGCCGGTCGCCACGGCCGAAAGGCCAGCGCCATGGCTGAGGTCTGCATGGATCTCTGGTGCGAACCCTGCCTTGAGGACCCGCGCGACGCCGGTGAGCGCGATCGTGGTCCTTTCGGGTCTTCCGCGACTCCTGATTGAGGGTCAGAATTCCTCAATGGACGCGGATGGGCGTCACCGTCCTCAACTGTGGCTCCGGGCGGTCCCGTCAGCGGGTCACGAGCCGAATGATCCGACGAGATGCCGGGCCAGGTATGCCGGTCCATGGAAGTCCCAGCTAGCGGGGGAGCGCAGTTGTGACAGATCGGATCGCGACGACGATTGCTTCCCTGCGGCCCTGCGCGGAGCAGCACCTGGCTGCCTACACCGACCCGTCGGCCAGGTTTGCCTTCGGCAGCTACGACCGCTGGTACACGCCACCGATCCAGTTGACGCCCCTGGACTGTTTGGCCGCGAACCTGCTGAGCCTCCGGCTCAGTCACGCTGAGGTCATCCCCCTGTTTCAGCCCGGACCGAGCCCTGCGACGAAGCTGCGTGAGGCGATGCAACGGGTCCTGGATCTGGTTCCCGCCGACTCAGACCTGTCTGCTCCGGCATTCCTCAAGCTCGACTCGATCGACGACGAGGCATTCCAGTTACTACGAAAGGCAAACGAATTGACGGCTGACGTACGTAGGTGGACGGCCGTCACCGTCTGCAAGGTCCTGCACCGGCTGCGTCCGCACTTTGTTCCGCTCTACGACAGCGTGCTACGAGACTTCTACGGGACAGCGGAGAATCGACCGGTGGACTTCTTCGCGGCCCTGTTGAGCGACCTCAAGGCCAACCAGGAGTGGCTGGGCGTGTTGGGTAACGGGATCAGGACGCCCGACGATCGGCAGCTGTCGGTCCTCCGGATCGCCGACATCGTCATCTGGCACCACAGCCGGGTTGGGTGCCTGGAGGGCCAGCGACATGACCATCGCTGAGGACATCGTCGGACTGCTGCGGCAGAACCCGAGCGGACTGACCGACGCCGAGCTGGCCCGGCTCACCGGGAAGCTGCACCAGCAGATCAATCAGCGGTGCCGTGTGCTGGCCGAACAAGGATGGTTGGTTCGCGACGCCACCCCCGGAGTGATCGTGAACAGGATCATCACCGGACCGGCCGACACCGTCGTACCCGACGCGGGACCGGCTCCCGCCAGTTACCCGTCTGACGCCGCCCGGGAGTGGTTCTGGGAGGGCAACGTCCAGGCGCGTCTGTGCAGCTGGTTGACGCAGCAGGGGTGGTCGCTCACTCAGGTGATGAACACCGCCAGCAGGCAGCAGGGCACCGACATCGAAGCCCGCCACGGCAGCCTGCGGTTGCACGTCGAGGTCAAGGGATACCCGTCGAAGTCGTACGCCGACCATCGCCGGTCGGCCGAAACCAAGCCGACGCAGGCCAGCACCCAAGCGGGCCACTGGTACGCGCATGCGCTGCTCAAGGCGGTACGACTGCGCGATGCGAATCCCCGCGACACCGTCGCGATGGCCTTTCCGGATTTCGGCCGCTATCGCAATCTCCTCGCGGAGACCCGGCGGAGTCTCGCAGCGCTGCGCATCGACGCCTTCCTCGTGGCGGAAGCCGGCGACGTCCATCGCTGGTCGGACCGATGACCTCCACCCTGGGCTGTCAACGATCTTGTGGCTGGAAGTCGACGACGACCAGACCCGCGGGCAGGAAGCTCGCCCGCCTGCCGAGTTCCGTCTACTGGCACGGGCTCGGCGGCGTGCCCGAATCTGGTGCGATGCCAAGCTCGACGGCGCCGGCCGCTGCCGGCGCAGCGACCGCCACGACGGGCCCTGCGCGTCGGCCTCACCTGACCGCATGATCGCCAAGGCGAGTATCACCGTTAGTCTGCCGCCGTGACCTCCCCGACAGCCCTCCTGGCCGGCTTCTCCGATCCCCAGCCGTTCACCCCCGACACGGCGGCGGCCGCCCCGGCCGCCGCCGGCGTGCACGTCCTGCTCGACGGCGACGTGGTCCTCTACGTTGGGTCGACGGGCAACCTGCGGCGGCGGCTCCGGCAGCACCTGACCGGCAACCGGGGCTCCTCGGTGCTGCACGACCAGGTCGGCCAGCTGCTGGACAGCAGTGAGCCTGCCGCCTCGGCGGCGGAGATCGCCGAGTGGCTGGGCCGATGCACGGTGAGCTGGTGTGAGACGGACAACCCAGAAGGCACGAAGGACGCACTGGTCCTGGCGCTGGTGCCCTGCTTCAACCGGCGCATACCCCAGCCACGCCGCTGAAACGAGACGGCCTCTGTCGGTGCCGCTCGCTTGAAAGGGCTTCTCAGCGAGCAGGGGAGTCGGCGGAGTGCGAGACCCCGAACAGCCGGCCGATTTGCCGCATCGTCAGGTTGGTACGCCAGCACGCCGCCACCTGCAGCACTCGGTCGGGCAGGTAGAGGGCCAACTGCCGGCCCGGTCGGCCTTCCGCGGTGCCATCACCGCCGCGTTCGGCGACTAGATGAGTGATTCCAAATCGTTGGTGGCGCGGCGTGGCGGGTTGCTCAGGAAAGGGTGAAGGGTATCGATGGTCAGTTTGTGAAGACAGACCTCGATACCCTTCTGACCGCACTGTACGTGTTCCTCGACGATCACGTCATCCCGCTACGGCCGCGCCGCCGGCCTGGCCGGCCGAAGCGCCTGTCTGATTCAGAGCTGGTCTGCCTGGCCGTGGCCCAGGTCCTGCTGGGCTACCCGTCCCAGCACCACTGGCTCAGGTTCTGCCGTACCCGGCTCGGGCACCTGTTCCCCTATCTGCCCCACCAGCCCGGCTACCACAAACGCCTGACCGCTGCCGCGCCGTTGCTGCTCGCCGCGGCCCGTATGCTCGCCGCCCAGGTTCCCTCGACCGCCGACGACCTGCGCCTCATCGACGCCACCCCGGTGCCATTTCGGCACGTCCCGCGAGACCGTGAAGCGTTCCGCGCTGGCCGGATGGGCCGGCTACGGCTACTGCGCCTCGCACTCCCGCTGGTACTGGGGACTGAAGCTCTACCTGATCACTACCGCGGACGGGATGCCGACCATGTGGTGTCTGGCCGACCCCAAACTCGGCGAGCGTGACGTCGCCGCCGAATTGCTCGAACATGCCCACGACCACGCCCTGCTCGACAGCGGTGTCCTGCTGATCGGTGACAAGGGCTTCGCCGGGAAGGACTTCGAACGTCACGCCCGGAACCTGGGCATCACATTCGTGCGCCCGGACCGCCGTGACGAGGCCCGCCGGCATGGCAACCTCGCCGGTCTGCGGCAACGCATCGAGTCGATCTTCGACACCATGAAAGGCCAGCTCAGCCTCGAACAACACGGCGCACGCACACCAACCGCCGTGTTCGCCCGCGTCGCGCAACGCATCCTCGCCCTCGCGGCCGCGATCTGGCACAACTGGCTAATCGACGCACCGGTCAAACGGTCCCTGATCGCCTACGACCACTGATCACCTGGGAATCAGTCATCGAGGCGGACCAGCCGGCACAACTGGGCTGGCTGCAACCCTGTGAACGGGGGGATCCGCTCCGGGCGGGCCGCGGTTATCACCTGCACCGCCACCATCGTCCACCATGGCCGTGGATCAGCATCCAGGGCGGGCGCAGTGGCGGGCTCGCCGAGCCTCGATCTCGGCTGTGGCTCGTCCTGCGTTCATGAGGCGATCGACGACCTCGGCGACCGGTACTCCGAACACCTTGGCGGCGAAGACCAGGCGGTCGTACGTTTCGTCAGCAACTTCGACCTGCTTCATGGCGTCCTCGCGAACGGCACGGAGTGAGTGGGCAGCGGCGGGTTGCGGTTGGGCGATAGGTTCCCATCGACCGACTCGATGTCCCAGGGAGGAACAGGTTGGGAGACGTCCGATCGTCGCTGACGGATGAGGCAGCGATGCGCGCCGACCTCGGCAAGCAGGAGCGGTTCGACCGGCTGCTACGCAGTCGGTACTTCGACGCCGTCGTCGCAGCTAATCGCGCCTACCTCGAGGTTGCTATTCCCGAAGCGGCCACTACCGAACGAGAGCACTGGGCGCTCTCCTGCCTGCCCAGCACGACTCCCGGCAGGTTGTCGGCGATCAGCATCAAGACGATGGAGACCTTTGTCCTTCACGAGAACCCGGATGACGACGCCGACGGGTCCGTGGCGGCGTTCGTGATCGTCCGGAGGTCAGTCCTGGAACAGCACTGGAAGGCAGTCGAAGCCCTGGACGAGGCGTTTCCCGGCCTTGACGCCGACGAATCGGACTACCGGGACGCCACCGCTGACCAGATCAGGATCTGGGGCTGGCACGACGAGATGATTCCGGCCTTTGAGGACGAGCGTTTCGCCGCTGCTGCGCGTGATCTCGCCATGCCGCTGCTCGCCAGCCGGACGATGCAGTGGCGAGGACACAACTATCAGCTTGCTGATCACGTCCTCGACCGGGCGTCCCTTGCTCACGACGCTGATCCTGGCCGTGAGACCGCGCTTCAACCGGCAGGTGCCCAACCACGTCCGCCCGACAGGTGCAACTGAGTAGGCGGCGGGCATGCGAATGCTGGTGGTCGACCGCGAGGTGCACGAGGGGCCGGTGGAGGGGCGCTACGAGTTTGCCATCGCGCTCACCTG
The DNA here is from genome assembly GCF_033804685.1 of Micromonospora sp. RTP1Z1. Classification (NCBI taxonomy): domain Bacteria; kingdom Bacillati; phylum Actinomycetota; class Actinomycetes; order Micromonosporales; family Micromonosporaceae; genus Micromonospora; species Micromonospora sp. RTP1Z1. The sequence goes on along the minus strand of NZ_JAPFQV010000052.1, from coordinate 18,733 downwards.
CGGCTGACGACACGGTCAGGGCATTGGCCGCCCTAGCCGTGTCGGCGCCGCCAGCGGGTGGGTCAGGGCCGGCGGTGCGAACAACGTCACTTCCGCCAGGCGGGGGCCATCCGTTCGGACATCTCGCGCCAGAACGTCCGCAGATCCTCCCGGTTGACCGCCTGCCAGTCCGCCCGCCCCGGCGCGCGGAACCAGTGCCCGACCAGGTCGATCTGGTGGGCGCAGAAGGCCTCGTCCATCTGGTACGGCAACTCGTCCCCCTTCGGCGGCAGCGGGCACAGCCGGAACGGGCAGTCGTCGATGCAGGTGGAGCCCGGTTGGACGTCGTGGGCCTGGCGGCGGCTCAGGGTGACCCGCATGGCGCTGCGGTCGATGGTGAGGCACGGGGGCAGCTCGGCCCGGCTGGCCCGGCTGAGCCGACGCGCCCGCTCGGAGTTGTCCTGTCCCCGGTCGGCGAGGTTGAGCAGTAGCATCACGTCGGCCAGCAGCCGTTGGGCCCGCGGTTGCAGCACGCCCCAGCCGTGCGACGGCGGCAGCCAGGAGTCCTGGAGCCGGCGGACGGCGGGCTGCGGGCTGACCGCCCCCACCCGCCCGACGATCTCCCGCTCGTCCGCCCAGCAGTGCCGCTCCGGGTGGCGGTCGATGAGCGCCTCGACGCACAGGTCCGCGACCTGGAGGACGAGCGGGTGGGCGGTACCGCTGCCGGGCTGCGGGGCGCGGTGACCGCCCCCGACGATCGAGGTCCAGAAGGCGACCAGCCCGCGCGGGTCCGAGCCGTGACCCTGCTCGCGCAACGTCTCGCCGGGGTCCCGGGGTAGGGCCAGCAGGGTGAGCGCCTGGATGAGCATCAGGCGCGAGTACCAGAAGCGGGAGTACCGCAGCGCCTTCTCGGCTTCCTCGATCAGGATGCTGCGGTGCGCCGGGTACGCGCGGCAGTTGGCCGCCAGCCGGAACCCCTGCGCGAGCGTGAGCTCGTAGACGCGGGCCCCGTCCGAGGCGTCGGTGGCCAGGCGGTGCACCCACCGCCGCAGGGTCTCCCGGGCCACCTCCCGCCAGTCTGGTTCGTCGCGAGCGTGCTCGCCCTCGGTGAAGAGGAACAGCGACGGTGCGATCCAGGTCCGCAGCTCCTCCAGGCGCTCCCGGCCCGTGGTGTCGGCCGCCTCGGGCGGCTCGTCGAGCAGGTCGCGCAGCGCGCGGACGGCCGCGTTGCCGCCGCTGGCGATCTCGCGGGCCGCGCTTAGCCGGGGCAGGTACGAGGTCTCGTCGGCCATCATCTGGAACAGCTGCCGGTACTGCGGCTCGGGCTGCTGCCCCCGAGGCCCGGTGGCCTCCGGGGTTGGTCCCTGAGCTGCCGGGCGGCGTCGCCGTACCGGTGCACGAGAACGATCTTGGCGTCTTCGAGCGGGCGGTCGGTGACCGAGCCGTCCCCTGGTAGTTGGGCCAGGCGCCGCGGATCGCGTCGGTCAGCTTCCGGTGGACCGTGTGCCCGGTGGCGGCGTCCATCTCCAGCGCGGCCGCGAACACCTCCAGGGCCCGGGTGCGGTTCCGCGTCCCGGTCGCCGCATCGGAGAGCCGGCGTACGAGGGTGATCGACCGGTTCCGGGTGACCTTCGCGTCCTTGGCGCCCGCGCTGAGTCCCACGGTCTGCCGGACCGCGTCACCGAGGCGGTGCAGCTTTCCTTGGGAGGAGGGAGGCATGCGCCGCCCGTCCAGACGTTCGAACACCCCGCCGCTGCGGCTGTAGAGGGTGAGGGCCGAGAGCAACTCCCGTCCCCGGCCGTGGTTGCGAATGAAGGCCTGCTCGAGGAAAGGCTTGCCGTTGTCGTCATGCTCGCCACCGGGCCGGCCGTAATCGTCCTCACAAGTCGAGGCGCTGGGAGCTAATCCAAGGGCGGAGTGTCGGCGGCGGCGGCTAATCTGCCTGCGAGCGTCACCCCTCCGCACGTCGCGCCTGCCCATCGGCCGGCGCCGCGCCGCCACCACCGCTCACCCGTTCGGTCAGATCCGACTTCAGGAGACTTCGTGACACAGCAAGCTGTCGCGGCACCGCAGCCTGTCCCGACATCGGACAAGCTCGACGCCGCGGTTCTCAAGGTGGCCGGCGTCGTCGTGCTAGGTGCGATCATGTCGATCCTCGACGTGACGGTGGTCAGCGTCGCGCTGCCGACGTTCCAGAGCGAGTTCGATGTGTCCTACGCCCGCGTCGCGTGGACAATGACCGGCTACACGCTCGCGCTGGCCACGGTCATCCCGCTCAGCGGGTGGGCCGCCGACCGGTTCGGCACCAAACGCCTCTACATGATCGCCCTGGCGCTGTTCACAATCGGGTCCGGTCTGTGCGCCACCGCCGACACCATCGGACAGTTGATCGGCTACCGCGTGCTGCAGGGCCTCGGCGGCGGCATGCTCATGCCGATCGGCATGACGATCATGACCCGGGCGGCGGGGCCGCACCGGATCGGCCGGTTGATGGCCGTGCTCGGCATCCCGATGCTGCTCGGCCCGATCGGCGGCCCGATCCTCGGCGGCTGGCTGATCGACGTGGCGAGCTGGCACTGGATCTTCCTGATCAACCTGCCGATCGGCGTCATCGCGCTGATCTACGCGCAGCTGGCCCTGCCGAAAGACAACCCCCAGCCGTCGGAGTCGTTCGACTTCCTCGGCATGCTGATGCTTTCGCCGGGGCTCGCCCTGTTCCTCTACGGCGTCTCCTCGCTGCCCGAGGCCGGCACGTTCGCCGACCCCGAGGTGTGGGTCACCATGCTGATCGGCGCCGCGCTGGTGGTGGCGTTCGTCCTCTACTCCTTCAAGCCGCAGCACCCGCTGCTCGACCTGCGGCTGTTCCGCAACCGCAGTCTGACCATCGCTGCGGTGACCATGTTCGTCTTCATCATCGCGTTCATGGGCGCCGGCCTGCTGTTCCCGAGCTACTTCCTGCAGGTGCGCGGCGAGTCGACGCTGGCCGCCGGCCTGCTGATGGCGCCACAGGGCATCGGCGCGATGCTCACCATGCCGATCGCCGGCATGCTGGCCGACAAGGTGCCGGTCGGCCGCACGGTGCCGTTCGCGCTGGTGCTGATCGTCGCCGGGTTCTTCACCTTCACCCAGGTCGACCCGAACACCTCGTACGTGCTGCTTTGCGGCTCGCTGTTCGTGATGGGCCTGGGCATGGGCGGCACGATGATGCCGATCATGACCTCGGCGCTGAAGAGCCTCACCGGCCCCGAGGTGGCCCGCGGCTCCACGCTGGTGAACATCCTCCAGCAGATCGGCGGCTCCGTCGGCGCCGCGGTGATGTCGGTGATCCTCACCAACGAGCTGAACGGCTCCCAGCCGATCCCCGGTGTGACCGATCCGAGCGGCAAGCCGATCACCGAGGCCGGGCTGGCCATCGCCGCCCAGCAGCGGCCGGAACTGACCCAGCAGTTCCCGGTCGACCCGTCGCTCATCGAGCGCGGGCTCGACTTCGCCGCCAGCTCCTTCGCCACGACGTTCTGGGTGGCGTTCGCGCTGGTGCTGGTCACATTCATCCCGGCCGCGTTCCTGCCCCGCCGGCGTGAGCGGTCGCACCTGCTCGACGACCAGCAGGGGGAGCAGGGGAAGACGCCCGTCCTCATCCACTGAGCCGACTTTCGGGGCCGTCGGGTACGTCCCGGCGGTCCCGCTCCCCTCATCCTGACCGGGGTCGGGTGCCTGCGCCCGGCCGAGACAGGCCAGCTCCCGCTACTAAGCGCCGCGCAGTGCTGAGCTGGTCCGACTCACCGCAACGGGCCGTCGCCCGGGCCGTTGGGGTCGTCGACCAGGTGCATCGCGGCCTCCTCCGCGCTGGCCGCGCCCCCGTCGATCCCGGCATCCCACGCCACGGAGTCGGCGTCCTCGTCCTCGCCGAGGCCCTCGTCGTAGGCGACCAGGCGTCCCGCGCGCGTTTCGCGCTCGTACCCACGCCGGGTCAGCTCGTCCTCGTCGTCGGCGGCCTCGGCGTACGGGTCGATGTCCGACTCTTCCTGGGCCAACAGCTGCTCCAGGGACTCGCCCGCCCGCTCCTCCGCGGGCGTCATGCCGAACCGGTTCGCACCCGTCCAGCGTTCTCCGGCGACGATTCCGGTGTCGAGGGGATCGCCGACCCGGTCGTCCAGGGTGTCCGAGGCGTCAGGACACCGTCGTCCTCGGCCACGTTCCACTCCTCGACGGGTTCCGTCCGGGAACAAGAGCGGGCGTGAGGTGGCCGGAGGATTGCCGGTAGGGTCCCGGAGACCCTGTCAGGAGGTGGTAGTCGATGCTTACTGGGCTGGCGGTGCCGCCCGCGGTCGAAGCGGAGCGGGTGATCACGGCAGTGCTGGCCGACCTGCGCTCCGGCGCGCACCGGGGCGTGGTGGTCGACTCTCCGCCGGGTGCCGGCAAGTCGACCCTCGTGGTCCGCGCCGCCGTCGAGCTGGCCGCCGCCGGCGAGCCGCTGATCATCATCGCGCAGACCAACGAGCAGGTCGACGACCTCATCGACCGCCTCGCCCGCAAGGCCCCCGAGCTGCGCATCGGTCGACTGTCCGCCGCCGACTACCGGCCCTCCGACCGGGTCAAGGACCACGACACCGTCCGGGTGGCCGCGAAGGTCACCGACCTCGGTGGTCCGGCCGTCATCATCGGTACGGCCGCTAAGTGGGCCACCATCACCGAGGGCTGCTGGCCGTGGGCGATCGTCGACGAGGCGTACCAGATGCGGTCGGACGCCCTGCTGCGCGTGGCCGCCAGGTTCGAGCGGGCGCTGTTCGTCGGCGATCCCGGGCAGCTCGATCCGTTCTCCACGGTCGAAACCGCGCGCTGGACGGGCCTGACCTGGGATCCGATGCAGGCCGCGGTGGCCACCCTGCTGCGACACAACCCCGAGCTGCCCGTACACCGGTTGCCGGTGTCGTGGCGGCTGCCGGCCACGGCGGCGCCGGTGGTGGCGGCGGCGTTCTACCCGTTCACCGGCTTCCGGTCCGGCACGGAGTGGGCCGATCGGGCGCTGTCGTTGACCGAGGCCGGGCCGGGGGACGGGTACGACGCGGCGGTGGACGTCGCGGCCGCGTCGGGGTGGGCGCTGTACGAGCTGCCGGCCCGGCACACAGTGCGTACCGATGTTGAGGCCGCGGCGGCCTGCGCGGAGCTGGCGCTGCGGGTGCTGCGGCGCGGCGCGGTCGCGGTCTCCGAGCAGGCGCCCGACGGCGTGCCGGTCACGGCGGACCGGATCGCCGTCGGGGCCGCGCACCGCGACCAGGTCGCGGCCATCCGCGCCCACCTCGGCGAGGCCGGAGCGGGCATCACCGTCGACACCGCCAACCGGCTCCAGGGCCGGGAGTACGACGTGACGATCGTGCTGCACCCGCTGTCGGGGCGGCGGGACGCGACCGCCTTCCACCTGGAGTCGGGGCGGCTCTGCGTGCTCGCATCGCGGCACCGGCACGCCTGCATCGTCGTGGCGCGGGCGGGGATCGCCGAGCTGCTCGACGCGCACCCGTCGACCGAGCGGGTGCACCTGGACGTGCCGGTCAAGTTCCCGGACGGCTGGACGGCCAACCAGACGATGCTCAGCCACCTCGCCGCGCACACCGTCACCTGACTACGGCAGAAGCGTCAGCGGTGTCCGGTGGCTCGGGACCGGACGGTCAGCCCGGGGCGGCGAGCACCGCTGTACGGCATGTTCGCCAGCTGGGCCATTCGGACCACGTCCCCGGTATGCGGCACGTGGACAATCAGTCCATTGCCGACGTAGATACCCATGTGATGGTGATCGGAGTAGAAGAAGACGAGGTCACCCGTGCGAAGGTTTGCTCTGCTCACCGCCACACCTGCGGTCCATTGAGAACCTGTGTAATGGTCCAGCTGCACCCCGGCGGACGCCCACGCGTACTGGGTCAGGCCGGAGCAGTCGAACGAGTCCGGACCGTTGGCCGCCCACACGTACGGCTCGCCGATCTGATTGCACGCGGTTTTCGCCGCGCTGCCGCCGCTTCCCGAGCAGGATCCGGATCCTGTAGTTGGTGAAGTTGCTTGGTCGCTGTTGATCTTGGAAGGCCTCGTTCCGTCTCGCCCTCGCGCCACGCCGTGGACCCGGACACCACGAGACGGCTCACCCAGGCTCATCTACGAGAGCCAAAAATTCGGACGGCGATGTCGAGAACTGGTGACTGGCTCCGTCCCCACGGTGAACGTGACCAAAATGGGTCGCACCAGCACCGAGGAGAATCACGATGGCCAAGTACTTGCTGCTCAAGCACTACCGCGGCGCTCCGGCGTCGGTCAACGACGTGCCCATGGACCAGTGGACGCCGGAGGAGATCTCCGCGCACATGCAGTACATGCACGACTTCGCGGCCCGGCTCGAGGGGACCGGCGAGTTCGTCGACGGTCAGGCGCTCGCCCCCGAGGGGACGTTCGTCCGGTACGACGGTGAGGGGCGTTCGCCGGTCACCGACGGCCCATTCGCCGAGACCAAGGACCTCATCGCCGGCTGGATGGTGATCGACGTCGACAGCTACGAGCGCGCCATCGAGCTGGCAGGGGACCTGTCGGCCGCCCCTGGGGCCGGCGGGAAGCCGATCCACGAGTGGCTCGAGGTGCGCCCGTTCCTGGGCGCGCCGCCCACCATCACGGAGTGACCTCTCAGTGAGCGTCCGGGAACTTCGGTCACCAGTTGCCGGTGCGGGCGAGTCGGCGTGACATTGTCATGATCATGGCGATGTAGATCATGGCCTCGTGGTGGTCGGGCTTGGTCTCGTAGTCGCGTACGCAGCGGCGATGCTTGCTGATCCAGGCGAACGTTCTCTCGACTACCCACCGGCGGGGCAGGACGACGAAGCCCGGCTCGGTGCGTTTGACGATCTGGACAGTCAGGTGCAGGACGTTGCGGGCCCAGACGAGCAGTCGTCCGGCGTATCCGGCATCGGCCCAGACCAGGGTGATGGTGGTGAAGCGTTCGCGGAGTCCGGCTAGTAGTCGGTGGGCGGCGTCGCGGTCTTGCAGTCCGGCCATCGTGACGATCACGGCCAGCAGCAGGCCGCCGGTGTCCACGGCGAGGTGTCGTTTCGTTCCGTTGATCTTCTTGCCGGCGTCGTATCCTCGGCTGGCTCGGGGCACGGTGTCCGCGCCGCGTACCGACTGGGAGTCGATGATCGCGGCGGTCGGTTGCGGGTCGCGGCCCTCATACACGCGGACCAGGTCGCGTAGCGCGTCATGGATGGCCTGCCACACGCCGGCCTTGGCCCAGGTGCGGAACCGGTCGTAGACGGTGGTCGGTGGCGGGAACCCGACCGGTAGTTGCCGCCACGCGATCCCGCCCCGCACCAGGTAGAAGATCGCGTCCAGGACGAGGCGGCGGGGATGTTTCTCCGGCCGCCCGCCCCGCCCGCCGGTGTTGCCCGGCGCGGGCAGCAACGGCTCGATGATCGCCCACTGGGCGTCGGTCAGCGAGGAGGACGGGTAGAAGCCGCAGGTCGGCGGCGCTGACACGCCTGCCGGATGGGCTGGGCACGACGAGCAGACACACGCAGGTGACAATGACACAGCGAGCTCCTGGTGAACGGTTGGCCTAGACAACCGCCGATCTACCAGGAGCTCGCTTCACGTCGATCCCCTACACGCCGTGCTTCATCGCCTTGTGACCACGCGCCCTACCGAGTTCCCGGACGCTCACTCAGATGAACGAGGCCCTGCTCCGGAGCCTCACACCGAGCGTGCTCGGGATCCTCGTCCGCCGCGGAGCCGACTTCGCGGCGGCCGAGGACGCCGTGCAGGACGCGCTGGTCGAGGCGGTCCGCGTCTGGCCGGCCGACCCGCCGCGGGACCCGAAGGGCTGGCTGGTCACCGTGGCCTGGCGCCGGTTCCTCGACGCGACCCGGGCGGACGCCGCCCGCCGCCGGCGTGAGGACCTCGTCGACGAGGAGCCGGCGCCCGGGCCCGCGCCCGCGGTGGACGACACGCTCCAGCTCTACTTCCTGTGCGCCCACCCGTCGCTGACGCCGTCGTCCGCGGTCGCGCTCACGCTGCGCGCCGTCGGCGGGCTGACCACCCGCCAGATCGCCCAGGCCTACCTGGTGCCCGAGGCGACCATGGCGCAGCGCATCAGCCGGGCCAAGCGCACCGTCTCCGGAGTGCGGTTCGACCAGCCCGGCGACGTCGCCACCGTGCTGCGCGTCCTCTACCTGGTCTTCAACGAGGGCTACTCCGGCGACGTCGACCTCGCCGCCGAGGCCATCCGGCTCACCCGGCAGCTCGCGGCCGCGATCGACCACCCCGAGGTGGCGGGGCTGCTCGCCCTCATGCTGCTCCACCACGCCCGGCGCGCCACCCGGACCGCGCCCGACGGCAGCCTGGTGCCGCTCGCCGAGCAGGACCGCAGCCGGTGGGACACCACGTCGATCGCCGAGGGCGTCGAGATCCTGCAGGCGGCCCTCGCCCGCGACCGGCTGGGCGAGTTCCAGGCCCAGGCCGCCATCGCGGCACTCCACGCTGACGCGCCCACCGCCGAGGAGACTGACTGGGTGCAGATCGTCGAGTGGTACGACGAGCTCGCGCGCATGACCGACAGCCCGATCGTCCGGCTCAACCGCGCAGTGGCTGTCGGCGAGGCCGACGGACCGCGCGCCGGGCTGGCGGCGCTCGCGGCGCTGGACGACTCACTGCCCCGCCACACGGCGGTGGCGGCGTACCTCCACGAACGCGACGGCGACCTGGCCACGGCGGCACGGCTGTACGCCGAGGCGGCCCAAAAGGCCCCCAACCTCGCCGAGCGCGACCACCTGACGCGCCAGGCCGCCCGGCTCAACGCCCGCCGGTGCCGCTGACGGGTCATCGGGGGATCCGCAATCCGTTGCCTTTCAGTGAGCGAACGTGAGTTCGCGATCGGCAGTCGGCCGTTGCCGGCCGACGGTCCCCAGTCGGGGTGGACGCTTCACGGCCACCTGCCCCGCAAGCGGGGTCCTACGGTCGGCTCCACGTCCGTTGAAGCCTTGCGGCTCCGGGTCTCCGGCCACTCCGGTACCCGCCTCACGCTCAACCAGCCGCGCGAGATTCCTGGCCGCGTTCAAGTCCCGATCCAGGACCATCCCGCAGGCGTCACACTCGAACGTCCGGACTCGCAGGGGCAGCTTGGCTTTCACTACGCCGCAGTCCGAACAGGTCTTGCTCGACGGGAACCAGCGTCCGGCGGTGACCAGCCGACCACCGTTCCACGTTGTCTTGTAACCCGCCAAACCGCGGATCGTGGCGAACCCGCAGTCGGAGATGGCTAGCTTGCGGTTGCGGACCATCCCGGCAACGTTCAGGTCTTCCACCACGATCGTGGCATAGTCGGCGGTCAGCGCGGAGGTGAGCTTGTGTAGGCCGTCGCGGCGCAGGTTCGCCACCCGGGCGTATGCCCGGGACCGGTCCGCGTTGGCCTTCTGCCAGCGCTTGGATGCCTCCTGGCCGGTGCGTCGGTCCGGGCCGACCCGGCGGGACACCCGCCGTGACAGCCGCCGCAGGTGCTTGGCCCCGCCCGCCAGATGCCGCGGGTTGTCGATCACGTCGCCGGTCGACAACACGGCCAGGTGCTTGATGCCGACGTCCACGCCGACCACGGCATCCGACCGGGCGTGGTCGGCGATCTGCCGGTCGACCTCGCAGGAAAACGACACGTACCACCGGCCGCCGTCCAGTTTCACCGTCGCGGACAGGATCCGGGCGGTGCCCGCTTCCAGACGCCGGGCCAACTTGCGGGCCGACTCGTGCAGCTTGATCGTGCCCAGGCGCGGCAGAGTGACGTGCTTGCGGTCCGGCTCGACCCGGATGACGCCGGTCGTGAACGTGCACGACTTCGTCTCCGACCGCTTGTTCTTGAAACGCGGGAAGTTGACCTTCGGCCCTTTACGTTTGCCGGACTTGGAGTCGCGCCAAGCGTCCAGGCCACGGACCAGGTTGCGGATCCCGGCGGCGTACGCCTCTTTGGAGTTCTCCGCCCACCACGGCGCTACGTCGCCCTTGGCCTCGTTCCATGCCTTACGCAGCGACGGCAGCGTCCACGGCACGCAAGGAGTGAGCCGGTCGCCGGTAAGGCCGTAGGTCTTCTCCGCGGCGCGCTGGTCCATCTGCGCCTTGACCAACCCGAGCGCCCAGTTGAACGCCTTGCGGCTGGCCCCGGCGTGCGATGCCAGCGCGGCCATCTGGGTAGCGTTCGGGTCCAGCGCGAACCGGTACGCCTGGTTGACGATCACGAGTCGTCCTCGGTGGTTGCCGCGGCGACGGCTCGGTTGGCCCGGTTCGCGGCGGCCCGGCGGCCGTACAGCCGCGCGCACAGCGAGGCCAGGATCTCCGTGACGTCCCGCACGAGATCGTCGTCGACCTCGGCCGGGTCCACCACCAGCAGCCGGCGGCCCTGCGCGGTCAGTGCCGCCTCGACGTACTCGACGCCGAACCGGGCGAACCGGTCCCGGTGCTCGACCACGACCGTCACCACGGCCGGATCGCGGAGCAGGGCCAGGAACTTCTCGCGACGCCCGTTCAGCGCCGACCCTACCTCGGTCACCACCCGGGACACGCTCAGATGCTGGGCGGTGGCCCAGGCGGTCACCCGCGCGACCTGCCGGTCCAGGTCGGCCTTCTGGTCCGCCGAGCAGACCCGGGCGTACACGACAACCTGGTCCTGCGGGGCGGTGTCGGCAACGTCCACCAGGATCGTGCCGGACGGGAGCCGCCGAGCGGGCACCGGCATGGTTCCCTCACGGAACCACCGGTACGCGGTCTGCGGGTGCACCCCGTTGCGGCGCGCCCACTCGGCAAGCTTCACGGCCCCATGATGACAGTTGCTCACAGATGCACGGTCATGCACGAAAGAGTGAGCTGTCGTCACCCCCGCCGACACGACGTCCGGTTAGCCCTGCCGGAGAAATCCGCTACACCTGCAGATGAGGTAGCGGCCACGCCCCGTGGTCAACAACGGGTGCGGCCGGCCCCTACGGTGGAGCCGGCCGCAACCTCACCCGCCGTCACGCTCGAGTAGCGAGGTTCCTGCCTGGTGGGGTGGTCAACGGGTGGCGCAGCGGTCGATGCCAGGGGTGCCGGGGCGGGCGATGCCACGCTCGTTGAGGATCCGCTCCATGAAGGTCGGCCACGATGACATCAGCCCGTCCGCACATGCGTCGATGAGCTTGTTGTAGGTGGGCTCGTCCTCCGGCGCGGTGCCGCTGAACCAGACATGGACTGCGTACCCGTCGGCGTGGGCGCGGGCGATGAAGGCCGGGGTGGCGATCGGGATGCCCTGGAACTGCACCGGCACCTGGAGGGCGACCGTGCCGTCGATCGGCGGCACGCCGGCGAGGAAGTAGTTGGTCAGCCCCGCCATGCCGGGCGCCAGCGCAACCTCCGGCGCCAGCCGGTGGAACTCCGCTACCGCGAGATCGTTGAACGAGGTCACGATCATGTTCTTGGTCCGGTGGGTCTGCTTCAGCAGCTCGGCGAGCAACCGCGCGTTGTGCAGGAAGGACTCGGTGTCGGCGTCGTTGGTGCCCTTGATCTCGATGCTGATCGGCACGTCTCGGAACGTGGTGAGCACCTGGTGCAGCGACGGGATGGAGAAGTCGTTGGCCTGGTAGCCCGTGGTGGCTTCCGGTCGTGGGTCCGGATGCCCCGCAACGGGTACGACTCCGGCGGCACCCCGGGCACGGCGTTCTGGCCCGGCACGAAGTGGTACGCCGCGTCCAGCCTGCGTACCTCGCGGTAGGTCATGTCCCGGATCAACCCGGTCCCGTTGGTGCCGGAGCAGTGGGCCGCCGTCACACCGGCCGTACGCGCGTTCGTCGACTTCCTCTTCGACCAGGACCTCGCCGACCGGCTCTGCGCCGACCAGCAACTGTTGCACGCCGCTCTGGACAAGCTCGCCCAGCCGTTCGCCGACGCGATGGCCGACCAGAGCCGCTACGGCATCGCGAAGTTCTGGGCGATGCGGATGCTGAACGAGGGCATCGACCCCACCGATCAGGCCGCCGCCGAGCAGTTCATCGCCGACCTGCACGCCGGACGGGTCGCCGTCGACAAGGGGCTGCTGAACCAGGTGATGACCAACCACCTGCTCGGCGAGGATCCCGACCAGCACCCGCCGCTGCCGCTGATGGCTGTGCCGGACGGCGACACGCTCCGCGGGCTGGCCGCCGAGTCGCTTGTCGTACGCCGGCTGCGGGAGCTGGTGCGGTGGCTCGGTGACGGGAAGACCCTCACCACGACTGGCCGGCTGCGGCTGGCCGACGCGCGGGAACTGGTCGCGCTGCTGGAAACTGGCGACGTCCTCGACCCGGTGATCGGCGATCGGGTCTTCAAGACCCGCAGCAGCGACGAGCTGTATCAGCTCAAAGTGCTGGTCGCGTGGGCCCGGGCAGCCCGCGTGGTACGGGTGGTGAAGGGGCGGCTGGTGCCGGTCCAGAGCGCGGCGAAGGTGCTGGCGGACCCGCTGGCGCTGTCCCCGCGGGCGTTCACCGGATTGTTCGAACTCGGCGAGGCGGTTTGCGGCGCCGGGTGGGCCGAGTCGGTGCTGCGGTGGCGGTTCGACGAGGCCGTGTTCGCCGTGCCCATGGCGCTGCTCATCGCCCCGGAACCGGTCGGAACCGGCGAGTTGCGGCAGCTCGCCTACCAGGCGGCATGCGACGGACTGGCGTTCGGCCCCGGCAGCGACGAGCAGGAGCGGGGCTGGCGCCAGCTCGCCGACAACGACACCGACCGCCTGCTCGACCAACTGGCCAGGCTCGGCGCGATCGAGAAGGACGGCACTGCCGCCCCACTTACCCCCTATGCCTGGTGCGCACGCAACCCCGCCACCGCTTGAGCGGAGTTGCGCGCGCTGGCCGAGCGCACCGACGACCCCGCAGGCACGCCCTGGCGTACGCCTGAACCGGCGCACACGACGACCATCGCCGCGTGTGGACGGCGTCCAAGGCGTTGTTCCATTGGCCGTGCATGGCGCCGGCAGCGGGCGGGATCAGACGGGAGCAGGCATCACCAGTCGGGGCGGCTCTGCGTGTTCACTCCCGCCACCGGCACGCCCGCATCATCGTGGCGCGGGCGGTTGGTTACCTGCCCGGAGGCTCGTACTCGGCCTTCTGCCGAGTCGCCTGGTCGATCTCCTCGGCGGTCAGCACCGGCGTGACTCGGGTGTCCACGCCGGCCGCCGCCCGGAACGTGATGGCCAGTGCGGCCGCGGTCTTGTGGTCCGGCAGTTCACACAACACATAGGTGTCGTGCTGAGCGAATGAGAAGTGCATGGACTCCATCCGCCCGCCGTGAGCCTCGATCGTGTGTCGGACGACCTCGGCGCGCTTGGTGCCACCGTCACTGATCAGCCCTTGGAGCCCGCTTACGGAGTAGTTCGACGTCAACAGGAATCTCGGCACCTCCACATCACCTCCCAATGTGCCGGCTGGCCACCAGGATCGGGGCCGTGCTGCTCAGGCCCCACCCTGGCGTTGGACCCGTTCGCTGCCCTCGACTCTCGCCCGGCCGTGGTCGCGCTCGGTGCCCGAGGTCCCGGTCGCCGCGCGCAGGTGCCGGCGGTCCGGCGAGTGCTCCACCTCCGAGCCCTGCCGGCCCCGGGGGCCGCTGCCCGGATGCCGCCGGCCCCGTGTCGATTCGCCGCCGGGATCGTGCTTGTTTGGCTTGTGGCTACCCATGGCCCGCGCGTACCCGGTACGCGGGTGGCTAGTCATCCGCCGGCCGGCGCATCCCCGACCTGGTCGGCGAGGAACTCCTCCCAGGTACGCCCGCTCACGGCGTGGTCGGGTGCCAGGTTCGCGCCGGCGTGGAACGCACGGGCGCCCTTGCCCGGCACCGGCACCGGCACGACGGGCCGGCGTCGCCGAGCGGCCCCGAGGTAGCCGCGGAGCAGGTCGGCCGCGCCGTACACCCGCGGGCCGCCGATGTCCGGCACCCGGCCGGCCGGGGTCCGCAGGGTGATCTCGACGAGCCGGGCCGCCACGTCGTCGGCGTCGACCGGGTGGAACCGGAAGCCGGCGGGCGCCGGCACCACCGGCAGCCGCGCGAGCTTCCGGGCCACCATCAGGATCAGGTCATGGAACTGAGTCGACCGCAGGGTCGTCCACGGCAGGCCGGACTCGGCCACCACCCGCTCCGTCGCCAGCTTCGACGCGAGGTAGCCGAACATGGTGCGGCCGATCGGGCTGGCCATCGGGATGCGGTCGACGCCGACGATCGAGATGTAGACCAGATGTGGTCGCCCCGCCCGCAGCGCGGCCCGGACGAGATTGCGGGCCGCTTCGGGGTCGCCCTTGAAACTGCTCGCGCAGTGCACGATGGTCTCAACGCCGGCCACCGCAGCGTCGACGCCCCGACCGCTGAGCAGATCACCGCTGATGAACTCGATTCCGCTCTCGCCGGGGCGGGCGTGTCGGGTCAGCACGCGCACGTCACGCCCGGCGTCGTGCAGTCGTGCCACGACGTGCCGGCCGAGGGTGCCCGTCCCGCCGGTGACCAGGATGGGTGGCGGCATCGCTCCTCACCTTCGCCGGGGCAGCGGAGCCGGCCCGCTGCCCACCCCTCGACTCTGCCACCGCCGAGGCGTCCCGGTCCGGCCGATCGCTCAGCGGGCGTACGTGAGCAGCAGTGCCCCCGTGCTGGTCGGCCGGCTGGCAACCAGCCCGAGCTCCGCCAGCCGCCCGTCCTCCGGCCAGATCCGCTTCCCGCCGCCGAGCAGCACCGGGTCGACCATCAGCCGCAGCTCGTCCACCAGGTCGTGCGCCAGCAGGGACGCGGCCAGCCGGGCGCTGCCGATCACGTGCAGTTCGCCGTCACCCGACTCCTTGAGCCCGGCCACCGCGGGCACGTCGGGCAGCACTGACGTGTGCGCCCAGGCGGGCGACGACAGCGTCGACGACACCACGTACTTCGGCTTGTTGTTCAGCGGGTCGGCGACGACCTTCTCGGGCCCGGTGACGTGCGGCCAGTGCGCGGCGAACCTCTCATACGTCAACCGTCCGAAGAGGAAGGCCGAGGCGTCGTTCAACCCGTCGACCACCCACTGTCGGGAGGTGTCGTCGAACCAGCGCAGGTGCCAGCCGCCGTGCGCGAAGCCGCCGCTGAGGTCCTCGTCGGGCGCGCCGGGTGCCTGCACCACCCCGTCCAGGCTCATCCACTCGACCACCACGAGCTTCACGCCGCCACCTCCGCGAGCTTGTCCAGCACCGACGTCCAGCCGGGCGCGACGCCGTCGGCCACCTGCGGCATCGCCGCCGCCAGGTCATCCAACCGTTCGTGTACGAGGGTGAGCGCCGTCCCGCCGTCCGGTTTCCCGTCGAGGGTGACGGTCAGCAGCGAGTCGAAGGTCGGGCCGGCGGCGCGCTGCGGACCGACGAAACCCCAGCGCCAGACGATGCGCCGGTCCTGCTCCAAATCGACCAGCTCGCAGTCGAAGCCGCCGACGTCGGCGCCGGCGTCGGTGTGCCAGATCCGGTACCGGCCGCCGATTCGGGGCTCGACCTCGGCGCGGGCCACCTCCAGCCCGCCGGGGGCGAGCCAGCGGCGCAGCAGGTCGGGGTCGAGCCAGGCCCGGTAGACCTTTTCGGGTGGGGCGGGCAGGTCGCGGTGCAGCCGTACGGCGGTGCTCATCGGTCGGTCCCTTCGTCGTCGGTGAGGAGCGCCTCCAGGGCGTCGAGGCGGTCGGCCCAGTGGCGCCGGTAGAAGTCCAGCCAGGCGGAGGCGGTGGCGAGCGGGGCCGGTTCCAGGGCGCAGACGTGCCGGCGGCCGGTGATGGTGCGTCGGACCAGGCCGGCGCGTTCGAGCACCCGCAGGTGCTTGGACGCCGCGGCCAGGGACATATCCAGGGGTTCGGCCAGCTCGCCGACGGTCAGCTCCCGTTCGGCGAGCCGGCGCAGCATCGTGCGCCGCGCCCCGTGCGCGAGGGCGTGGAACACCGCGTCCATCCCCACCGGATCCTCAACCATGAGGTTGACAATAGCCGGCCTCGGGCCGTTAGTAAACCGATTGGTTGAGTTTTAGTGGAGCGGGGCGGCTCACGACCCGTCCGGGGCCTCCTCGCCCTCCAGCAGCCGGGCCAGGCCGGTCGCGCCGGGGCCAATCCGTTTGATCTGGTCGTTGAACAGCATGTGGACGGTGCCGGCCGCGTCGATCGCCAGGCTGGCGTGCCCGTCGTACTCTTCCCCGACCGGATAGAGCTGGCCGGCCGTCGACCCGCCGAGACTGTCGAACCACGTCTTCTGCCCCAGGCCGGCGCGCTCTCCCACCCGGACACGTCCGCCCGGCGGCGCGACGACCAGCCCGCCGCCTTGAGCTCCTGTGCCGCCCGCGCCGGCAGGTCGCGCTCGTCGCCGCGCACCGGTCATGCGCCCACGGGTCGCCGGCGGACCGCCGCCCGCCCGACCCGCACCTCGTGACCGGCCAGGCGGCCGCTGCCCTCATCATGTCGGCCCGTTCCGTTACGGTCGGTGGGCCATGCAGCCGCGGTTCGGCGAGACCATCATCGGGCGGGAGCATCCCGCGGGCCTGCTGCGCGCCGAGGTGGACCGCGCGACCGCGAGCCACGGCGGCCTGGTGCTCGTCACCGGCGAGGCCGGCATCGGCAAGACGACGCTCGTCACGGCCGTGGCCGGGGAGGCCCGGCAGCGGGGCGCGCTGGTGCTCGGCGCCGCCTGCTGGGATTCCGACAGCGCGCCCGGCTACTGGCCCTGGGTGCAGGTGCTGCGCGCCCTGCGCCGCTCGCCTGACGACTGGGCGCTCGCGCGGGAGGTCGCCGAGCCTGGTCTCGGGGCCCTGCTCGGCGAGGCGACCGGCGGCACGAGCGACGAGGGCGACGGCGACCAGGAGGCGTTCGCGCTCTACGACGCGGTGACCACCGCGCTGGTCGCGGTCGCCCAGCGGCGGCCGGTCGTGGTCGTCCTCGACGACCTGCACTGGGCCGACCCCGCCTCGATGCGGCTGCTGCAGTTCGCCGCCCAGCACACCTGGTTCGAGCGGCTGCTGCTGATCGGCACCTACCGGGACGCGGAGGTCGAGTCGGGCGACCACCGGCTGCGCCCGCTGCTGATGCCACTGACGGCGAAGGCGACCACCGTCACCCTCACCGGCCTGTCCCGCGACGAGGTGGGCGCGTTGATGACCCGCACGGCCGGACGGAAGCCCGATCCGGGCCTCCTCGACGAGGTGCACCGGCGTACCGGCGGCAACCCGTTCTTCGTCGAGCAGACCGCCCGGCTGTGGCGCGCCGACGGCCTGGTCACCACGATCGCCCCCGGGGTCCGGGAAGCCGTACGCCGGCGCCTCGCCCAACTGCCCGCCCCGGTGGTCGAGGCGCTCACCGTCGCCGCCGTGCTGGGCCGCGACTTCCACCGCCAGGTCCTCGCCGCCTGCGTACCCGCCCCGGCCGCGCAGGTCGACCGGCTCCTGGATCGCGCGGTGATCGCCCGGCTCGTTGTGGCCCGCGGCGGCGGCCGGTTCGCCTTCGCCCACGATCTGGTCCGCGAGACCCTCTACGACGGGCTGCCCGACGACGGCCGGCGGGCCCGACACGCCTTGGTCGTCCGGGCCGTCGACCGCTCGGCGGCGCTCGCCGAGCGGCTGATCCCCGCCGACCTGGCCCGCCACGCCTGGCTCGCCGGCACCGACCTCGACCCGTCCCGGGCCGCCGAGTTGCTGGTCGCCGCCGCGCGGGACGCCGGTGGGCGGCTGGCCATGGAGGAGTCGGCGGTCCACTTCCGGCGGGCGCTGGAGGTCGACGAGGACCCGGCGCAGCGGGTCAAGACCATGGTCGAGCTGGCCCAACTGCTGTCGCACCGGGGTGGCCGGGAGGAGGCTGGACGACTCCTCACCGAAGCGGCGGAGCTGGCGTTCAGGCTCGACGACCCGGCGCTGCTGGCCCGCGTCGCGCTCACCGTCCACCGGCACCTCTGGGCCCCCTCAGGTCACTCGACGGACTCGGAGGTGCTGTTGCGGGAGGCGCACCGGCGGCTCATCGGCGAGCCCGACGACGCCGTGCCGGTGACCACCGTGGTGGCCGACCTGATCACCGCCACCGAGACGCTCGCCCGCCGCGGGCAGGACGACGAGGCCCTCACCTTCAGCCTCTGGGCCCGGCACGACACCACCTGGGGGCTGGGCACAGCTGCCGACCGGGCGGCGCTCACCGCCGAGATCCGCGACGTGGCCCGCCGGACCGGCGACCGGGAGACCGAGCTGTGGGCAACCTCGCTGCGCTGGGTCGCGCTGCTGGAACTCGGCGACCCGCGCTACCACCAGGAGCTCACCGCGTTCGTGACGGCCGGCCGGGAAGGCGACGTCGCCCGGAACCGGATGGCGGGCACCATCGACGGCGGCATCATCGCCGCCTTCCGGGGCGACTTCGCCAAGGCCGACGAGCTGTTCGGCGAGCTGGCCGGGTTCGGCGAGTGGGAGCACTCCGACCACGCCTTCATGGGCCACCACCTGCGCTGGTCCTTGCTGCTGCTGCAGGGCCGGTTCGACGAGATCGACACGCTGCTCGCCGGGCTGGACCCGACCGATCACCACTACTTCGAGCTGGTCCAGGCGATCACCGCCGCCGAGCGCGGCGACGACGAGGCTGCCGTACGCCTGACCGCCGGCATCGAGGCGGCGGGCACGCGGTACCCCCGGCCGGTGTCGCCGCTGTGGCTGCGGCTGCGGGCGCAGGTCGCCGCCGCCACCCTTGATCCGCAGCGCTGCGCGCAGGCGCGGGAGGCGCTGCTGC
>NZ_JAPFQV010000051.1:0-47543 GCF_033804685.1 Micromonospora sp. RTP1Z1 | reverse complement strand
ACCATGCCCGTGGTTTCTCTGCAGTGATCGGCTTGCCTAGACAACAGGCATGATCACCGAGAGCCACGGGCACCCTCACGCCGGGGTCCACTCAGGACAGCGCAGCCCCCGCCAACTTCGAAGACCCACTCATCGCCGCCGACCTGGCGCGGGCGTTCGGCACGGCACCGGCCACGGCGGTGCCGGTCGGGTGAGCACCGGTGACCGGCGGTGTGGCGCGGGCGGGCGACCCGATGGACCCGGCGTGGTATCTGATTTCTCCAATTCAGCCAGCAACCTTGTAGCATGCGGCGGACGACGGGCGGCAGCCGGAGCGCGGCTCTGGTACGACCCGGTGGGCGGCATCGCCGGGTCGGGCGGCCGCGGCGCCGGTCAGGCCGGGGCCGGAGTGAGAGAGGAACCTGCTCGGCGTGTTCCAGGAATCGGACCGGATCCGGATGACCGGCGGAAACTCAATTGGCGGGGCGCCAGGCGTCTCGGGCGGGGCGCCAGGCGCCGACCCGCCGGAGGCGTGGGACGCGGAGCTGGCCAAGGCGGTGCGGCACGTCGCCGTGCTGCGCGCCGGGTTCTACGTCGTCGTGCTGCTGGTCGCGCTCGGCGGCCAGGTGTCCGGGGCGATGGAACGGCTCGGCATGCCGTGGTACGTCGCCCTTCCCGCGGTTGGGGCACTGGAGTTGGGCGGCGTCGTGGTGCTGGCGAACGTCGACGTACGCCGTCGACTAGGCGAACCGGCGATCCTGTCCCGCGTGCTGTCGGCCGGCATCGCCGCCGCCGCGGTCGCCTTCAACTGGCTGGCTCACAGCAACCACCTCGAAGGCGGTTTCTACGCGGGCATGTCCCTGCTCGGTTATCTGGCGTGGCTGATGAACACCGAGAACCAGCGGCGGGACCGGCTGCGCGCCAGGCAGCAGCTGCCACCCACGACGCCGGCGTACGAACCGGTTGGGCACTGGTTGCGGCACCCGTGGCTGACCCGCCGTGCCCGCTCGCTGTCCAAGGCCGACCCCGGCCTCGGGCTGTACGGCTCGCTCGACGCGGCCCGCGCGCAGATCCGCGCCGAGCGGCGGCAGGCGGCGCTCAGCAAGGTGTTGCACCGCAAGATCAGCCGAGCACTGGACGCCACCACCGCGGACATCGCCCTGACGGTGTACGACCTCGACGAGATCGCCCGGCGGCTGGCCGAGCACGCGGACTACGACGGGCTCACCGCGCTGATCGCCGCCGATCTGACACCTGCGCGCGTGCTGGCCGGGAACCTGCCGGCGGGCGGCCGCCGCCGCCGATGGCGTCGGGCCGGTCAACCCGACCCCGTCGCACTAGCCTCGGCCGCGCGGCTGCTCGCCGACGCCCCGGAGCGGCTGCTCGCCCACGCCCCCGAGCCGCTCACGGTCGCGGCCCCCGCGCCGGACGCGGCTCCCGCAGCCCCTCCGGCGGACGCGGCCTTCGGCGGCTCAGCGCGGCCAGCGTCGGCCGGGGATGCCGTTCAGCAGGGGAACGCCACCGAGCAGGCGGGAGACGGTGCCGAGCGACCGGGATCGGAGCGGTCCCGGGCGGCGACGCCGGACCGTACCGACCGGCAGTTGAAGCGGTCCGAAAGCACGGGCCAGCTCACCTCGACCACGGATCAGTCCGACCCGCCCCGCGCCTCCGACTGGGCGGCGCTGCACGCGGAACTCGCCCCGCTCCTGCCGGCAGCCGCACCGCGCCGAACCCCGCGCAACACACCAGACCGGTCGGCCACCAGCCGGGCGGAGGCACCGTCGACCACGGACGCGCCAGGCTCCGCCGCCGAGCCGGCCGACACCGCGCCGCCGGCAACGACCCGCAGCGCGGCACCGATGCCGCGAACCGCGACGGGGCAGGCACGTGTGGCCCGAGTCGCCGACCCGGCGGGCGAGCCGGGGCCGATCGCGGCAGTCACGCGAGAGCTACCCCTCGTGGCCGGGCGGGACCTGCCGGACCTGGTAGACACCGCGGCGAGTCGTACCACACCACCCGTCGCGGCCCCCGACGCCGTGGAAGGGGCCACCGAACAACGATCAGCGTCGCGATCGCGGCAGCGCCGGCGGGACGAAACGGACCCGCGACCGGGCTCGGAGACCGTCCGGCGTCGGTCGAACACCCAGTCGGCCGAGGCCGGTCGGCCCTGACCGACAGATCCTCAACGGCCTGATCAACGAATACTCCCAGGCCGCATAGCCGAAACCGAGTTTTCAAGCGGTACAGGGCGCGTGCTCCTGCGCCGCAGCATCCGCATTGGGACCACGGTGGCCCTCCTTGTGCTCGAAGGTTGAGCCGACGCGAATGAGCATCGCGTGCTCCGACACCCGTGAACGGGCTCGTTGCACCCGGAGGCTATTGCCTGCAATAAAATGCGTTTGGACAAGAAGAGGAGCCTCGCTCGGGGCCGCCCTTCCGTCGCATCGACGATCAGCACGGCCTCGGAGTCGCCCAGCTGGCGGCTGACGAACTCGCGTACGTCCGCGCGGACCGCAGCGTCGTCCCACTTCACCCGGGTCAGCCGGTCCTGCATCCCGTCCGGCGAGGCGTCCCCGGCGTGCTCAGCCATCGTCCAGCGGTTCATCGGACCGGCTGTGCGCCGCGATCCCGGTGTACCCGGGGTACGGTCATCCGATGGTGCATGTGCCTTCCCTGCCGCGGCGGGAGCGGCAAGTGCTGGCCGCGCTGTCCGCGGTAGCCGGGCGTTACGGCATCGGCGAGGATCGGCACGCCCCGCGCGCTGAGGCGATCGCCGCAGTGCACGAGGTGACCACAAACCCGTGGCTGCTCGGCATCGAGGCCGGGGTGGCGATGGCCGACCCGACGGGCATTAGCGGGCCAACTCTGAGGCTGCTCGAGGCGGCTGGCGCCGATATGCGGGTGGCCGCCGGGCACGCAGTCGAGGTCCGAGGGTTGGTGCACCGGTGGGTGAAGGCGCACGCGCTGCCTCCCTACGACCAGGGGCTCTACCGCAGTGTGACGGCGAGAGAATCACTAACGCCGGGTCAATAGTGGACAGCCAAGGTGCGTTGCTGTCCATGTCTCGGGCGGGCCGGCCCCCACCTCGCGGTCCCGCCCAATTCGACCCGAACAGCGCACCATGACGCCCCGCCGGAGGCACAAATGATGGCTGAATCGCCCCCCCCCCCGGCACCCACCGCCAGCCTGGCCGGGCCGCAATAATGGCGTAGCTGCGCCTGCGGTTGGAACCTGCCAGCTCATCCCCTTCGACAGGTACGGCAGCGCTCCGGCGAGTGGTGGGCGTAAGCCGTGTTCGGCGGAATCACCTTGCTGATCGCCTGCTTTGCCATGATCGTGGTCGCATTGGCCCGAGGAATTCGGCCTGGGCCGACCCGCCGAACGAAGGGGATGCCGCGTCGCCGGCAGAGCGCGGCGAGGTGCCGTTCGATGGCCTGCTTGTGCGTCGCCACAGCTCGCCCAAGAAGTAAGTTCCAGACGGCTTGGTGGTCGTGGTCGTAGCGGACCCTGTGGCGGCCAACCGGCTCAGAGTAGCTCGAACTCGTGCGCGCCTCCGGTTGGAAGCCTGGCCACCCGGCCTGCCCGGCCAGCCGATCTTCTACCCGGTCCTCAACCGGCAGTACGCCATCATGATTGCCCGAGATCGGCCAAGACTGCTGATGCCGTCCCTGAGGACGGTCCATTCCAGGGCGGCGGCTTGCCTGCTGCTCTCGGTCGGCGAACCTTCCCGGGCCGCTGCATCGCGGCGAATCTGCTGGAATCCAGGCTGGTAGCGCGGTGTCATGTGTCGGGCAGGGACGGGGACAAGGGATGGGCGATGCAGGCGAAGTAGTTGCCCAATTCAGGGGCCGCTTGGTGGACATAGGAGCCGCTCAGCTATTGGTAGCTGTAGGGGGTCCAGGCAGAGGCTGACGACGGGCGCCTTCGGCGAGGGTGGTGCGGTGGTCGGGGCCGGACCGTTGGCCGGGGAGGGCGTAGTGGTCGGCGCCGTATCGGTGGTCGACGCAGGACCGGTGGTCGGGGCCGGATGGGCAGCCGGACCCGCGGCTGCAACCGCTGGTGCGGGGGAGGAGCCCCGGTGCGCCGTGTCTTGGCGCCGGATCCGTCCGTCTACTCCCGGCTCGCCGCCCGTAGGCCGAGTTGCCGTCGGGCCGGTCAGCGGCGCGGCTGTACCGCTGTCCGGCGCCGCCAGCTTGGCGGGGGTGCTCGGGGTGGTGATGCCGATGGCGTTCGGCGCGCCGGTGGTGGCGGTGCCGGGCGCCGCTAGGCCCGCCCGGTACGGCAGGCCGTCCTGCTCCGATTTGGACGTAGCGACAGTCAACGTCGCGCACGCGAATGCGAGGAGTGCTGCGGCGGCGGCCGCTAGGCGATCGGGACGCAGCGGGGTCAGCCGGGCGTGGTCTGGCTGGGCCGGTGGCGGTGGCAGCGGCCGCGTGTTCTGATGGGCATCCAGCAGCGCGTCGATCTGCGCGGCGACGGCGGCGCGTTCCCCGGTGGCGGCGGCGAATGCGAGGGTGAGGTAGAAGCGGAAGTTCACGGAGGTGTCGGCCGGCACCCGCAGCCCGGCGAGCCGACTCCCGTCGGTGGTGTGCAGCAGGGTGAGTGGGACGTCGGGGTGATGCGCGGGCCCCACCATGTCCGTGTATGACCACTCGCGCCGTCTGTCGCGCCCCGAGAAGGCCACCCGATGGTTGGTCACGACGGCCATCCCCACGTCGACGACCCGGAGGTCCCTCGGCAGCGCGCGGCTGGGTGCGCCGACGCTGGCCGCGGCGACGGTCAGCCCCGGCGTGGGTAGCCCGACGATGTGCCGCCCCTCCGCCTCGACCAGCTCCGTGGCCGGCAGCACCCGGTAGACGACCTCGTCGTCGTCGAGGTCCACCGGCAGGCCGGTACGCGGCTGCGTGCACCCGAGGAACTCGGCTGCCTCGATCTGTAGCCGGATCAGCTGGTCATTTCGTCGGTGCCAGGCCTCGGCCTCGGTGTCGTACGCGCGCCGCCGCCGGTCGTTCTCGCGTTCCGCCCACGCGATCCGCCATCGGGGGCGCTCCTCCGTCCGGATCATAATGATCGCTGTAATTTCGCCGTCACACCCGGTACAACCGCTCACGTTCGATCCGGGAAACGTGCGGGATCGATACTTCCCAGTGTTTCCGGTAGGAGAAGATTGATCCGCGGCGATCCGGTGCCGGTTGCTGGGCCCCAGGGGTCGGCGCACCGGGCGCCTCAGCAGCCAGCAGGGCAAGGCTGAACCCCGCCGTACCAGCGTTTACCGGGCTAATCCGGGCGCATTGATGGCTATGCCGTGTCCCGTGAGGTGTTAGGTGGGTTGTACAAGGTGTGACGCCGAAGGAAGAGCCATCTTCACAGGAGGCGACCTGGGTGTGGACGACACAGCCGATCGGCTTGCGCGGATGGCGTGAGCGGTGGGCCGACCGGAAGAACGAGCAGTACCAGCGAGCGTACGACGCCGCGCTAGGGGCGTGGCAGCAGCGGGACACCAAGCTGCGACAGCTGCGAGCGGCGGCGTCTGAGTTCAGGGGGTCGGCGGATGCAGCCGTCGGTCTCTCCCTGGAGTTCTTCCCCGGTGAGGTCGTCTACACCGTGCTGCCCGCTGCCGAGCTCATCGAGGCGGAGGGGCGCCACATCGCCGGCCTCCCCCGGCCCGAACGGGCGGTCCTGGCCACGCCCGACACGACGCTCAGCCCGGTGCTCGCAGACGGGCTCCACGTGGTCGACCCGGGAATGGTGGTGGTGACAGACCGCGCCGTCGTATTCCTCGGCCACGATGGGGTTCGCGAGTGGATGTACGCGCGGCTGAGCGGGGTGGCACACGATCGGAGGGCATCGTTCACCCTGATGCACACGGTCGACGAGAGAAGCATCTCGGGACTGCTCCTGCCGCCGGCCGCCGCCGACGGATTCCGGTTCCACGTGACCCTGGCCTTCGCCGAGGCCATCGGCGAGCGGGCGGCCGTGGTGGCTCAGCTTGACCAGGTGATCACCGCGCACCAGCATGCGCGGCCCTCAACGCCGGCCATGGTCACCTCGGATCAGGCTCCATTGGCAGCAATCGTCACGACGCTGAGTCTCGCCATGGTGGTTCGCCGCGTGCACCCGCCGAATCTCGCGAGCGAGCCAGGCGTCACGGCGCGAGCGGGTCGAAGGCGTGCGCCAGCAGGCGGCCAGTAGGAGCTGGCCGCGAGCTGCCAGCCGTGCTCGCGCAACGCGCGGCAGATCGGCTCGACGCCGAACACCTGCTTGTGCTCGTCGGTGAACCTCACGAGCGCGGCTGTGGCCGATCGAGCTCGGCGATGCTCACTCCTGTTGTCAAGCCGCCACCGCTATCCGGGTTCTCGGCTTGGTCGACGGCAATGTTGCGGCGGTGGCGCCGGCCGGCTGGGATGCGAGGTGTTCGTCGGCGATGAGGGCGGTGAAGACCCGGTCGGACAATCGGCGGCGCAGCAGCCGCAGCGCTTCGGTGCGGGTCTTGCCGGCGGCGAGTTGCCTGTCGACGTAGTCCTTACCAGGGCCGACGCCGCGAGCCTGCGTGGCGGCGATCATGTGCAGGGCGGTGTTGACGACCCGGTTGCCACCGCGGTTGAGCCGCACCCGCACCGTGTTGCCTGACCAGACCGGGATCGGGGCGGTGCCGTTGAACGGAGCGTAGGCGTGCCTGGAGCGGAACCGGGCCGCGCCGGCGGTCTCGCCCAGGATCATCGCGCGCCGAGGACACCGCAGCCGGGAGCGGCGAGCAGGCTGGGCGCCACGACGCGGACCAGGTCGCGTAGTTCCCGCTCCAGGCTGTTGATCTGCACGGTCAGCTCCCGACACCGCACGTGGAGGTTCCGGGCGATCCGAGCCGCCGTGCCCTCGGCCTCGGCCTCGGCGAGCTGGTCGGCGAGGTCGTCGATGACGCAGTAGCGGCGCAGGCCTCGCGACGGGATCTGCAGGCCCGGGTCGAGTTCGCGCAGATGCCACCGCAGGCGGTTGACCAGCTTGGTCCACTCGGCCACCAGATCGCGGCGGTGATCAGACAGGAGTTTCACCTGCCGGCCGTCCAGCTGCGCTACCCGGCAGGTCCGGTTCACGCAGTTCCGCGTGCGCGACCGCAAGGGCGTCGATCGGGTCGGACTTGCTGCTCGCCACCGTCGGCACCACGGTTCGCATTCCTGGTCGGCAGCGGGGACGGTGGCCGGCAGCAACGGCCGGGAGTTGTTCCGCAGGTGGGGAGCTCGTGTGTGGCACGAGACGCGCGCAAGGCGGGTCGGGCCGCTGTGCGGGTGACGCCACTGCGGAGTGTCGAAGGGTGATCGGCCGACCTCGCCAGGCGACAAGAGCGCTTATTGGGCGACCTGGACGAGTCGGGGAGTGCCCGTCATGCGGCGGCGCGGCCGACGACTCGCCCTGGCGACGGTGCGGGGAATGCTTCTGCCCGCCGGCGGCATCGCCACCTGGGGCGCTTGCGACGTGATCATGGACGATCCGCGGTGGCACGACGGGGGCAGCAGCGCAGCTTGCTCAGGACCTTCCAGGCTTCAGGGTCGCGACGGCGCGTTCCTCGCTATGGACCTCGCAGCCATCTCTCGGTTCCTCCGGTGTCAAGGGATGCGATCGCGGAGGCGCGGGCTGGTGGGTATGAGTCTCTGCCCTTGTCGTTCGCATGATCCGGAGTGTGGTTCGGGGGCGAGTGGTGTCGCCGGCGTCGATGGACATCAGTTTGCTGTTGCGGCTTGGCGGCCGGGAGCGATGAACATCGGTAGTGGCCGGCGTCAGGCGGGCGGCCAGTGGAGGGGCGTGAGTTGCGGTGACACGAATGCGTATGGCGTCCGGCCGGTTGACCCTTGCCGTCAGCGTCGTCCTGCTGGCAGTACTGTCCGACGCGATACCCACGACGGCGCTGGCGTCGGGTGCCGCGGGCAGCGGGCCGCCGGATGCCGGGGAGCTGAGAGCCAACTGCGCGGAATACCCGGGCGATGTGACCGTATGCTCGGCCCAGGTGCCCAGCTTCGATGGTTCGCCGCTTGGCGTGGATGTGACGCGGCCGATGCCCGGCACCGGTGACCGCCATCCGATGATCGTGCTGCTGCACGGCTTCGGTAACGACAAGCACGAGTGGGAGTCCACCTCGGATGTCGCCGATGGGGCGGACAAGTACCACTGGAACAGCTACTGGTTCGCCAGACACGGCTACTACGTGATCACCTACACCGCCCGCGGGTTCCGCGACAGTGGCCCACGTGCGAGCTATCAACCGGCGACTCCGGCTGGCGGGGCCCCGACGTGCATGCCGCCCGGCGGCTCGGCTTGTCCGCCGACGGGCACGATACGGGTGAAGAACAAAGACGTCGAGATCCGTGACACGCAATGGCTCGCCAGCCTGACCGCGCTTGCCTATCCCGATATCAACCGGGATCAGGTTGCGGTCAGCGGCGGCTCCTACGGTGGCGGGGAGAGTTGGCTGCAGGCCGCTGCCCAGGCGGGCAGCGAGTACTGGAGCGATTTCCCCGGCCTACCACGACTGCGTCTGCAGGTTGCCGTGCCCAAGTACCCGTGGACGGATCTGGCGTATTCGCTGATGCCCAACGGCCACCCCGGTGGGCCTTCCGGCGCGGCTCCTGGCGAGCCGTACCGCGGGACAGATGAGTACTCGTCCTCACAGGGAGAGCCGGACAGCCGCGGCGTCGGCAACCCAGTTGGCGTCGCCAAGACCAGCTACATCAGTGGCCTCTACGGCCTGGGTACCGCCAACGGCGTCTTCGACGCGGGGTCCCTGGCGCCGCAGAGCAACGGACCGGAACCCTTCACCGCCTGGCTTGGCAGGGTCAACGCAGGTGAGCCGTACGGCGCCCCGGGCCGCGTGGACGACCCGATGATGGCCCAGGTCAGAACCGCCTTCAGCGCCTGGCACTCCGCGTACTACCAGCCCGGGTGGCGCATCGGCCGTAACGTGGGCCGCGAGCCAGCGGTCTTGTCCATCTCCGGCTGGACCGACGACCTGTTCCCGCCGGTGGAGTCGTTTCGGATGTTCAGCTATCTGAAGAGCCTCGACCGGGACTGGCCCGTCGCCGTGATGGTGGGCGACGTCGGGCACTCCCGGGCGCAAAACCCGCCAGCCGTGTGGCAGGCGATCAACCAAGGGGCGTGGACGTTCCTGCAGGCGAACATAGCCGGTAGCCGACCCGCCCGCACCGCCGTCTCCAGCTACCCCACGCGATGCGAGGGCACCGTGACAGCCGCCGACGCGATCAGCGCGCCCAGCCCCGCCGCCCTCGCCAACGGCAGGCTGATCGTCGAATACAAGGGCGACGCACTCCTGCCAGCGACGGCGGGCGCCAGCGACCCGGACGGCCCCGCCACCGACGCCGTCGCGGGCGGCAACACCGCGAGCGGCCCGGCCTGCCGTGTGTCCGCACGACTGACCACGCCGACCGACGGCGGGTACACGTCGCTGTCCGGGCATCTGCCCGCAGAGCAGACCTTCGTCGGCATCGGCCACGTTCAGGCCCGGTACGCCGCGACGCCCGGCGCGGCCGCCGCCGTGTTGATCGCGCGGGTATGGGACGTCTCGCCCAACGGCACTGCCGCGCTGGTAACCCGGGGTGTCTACCGGTTCGACTTCACCGGGTACGACGCCCACAGCGGGGTTGTCCAGGTGCCGCTGTACGGCAACCACTGGACGTTCGCTGCCGGCCACCGTATCCGACTGGACCTGGCTCAGGTCGACCAGCCGACCTACCGGGCACCGAACGCCGCGGTGACGGCGACACTGGACCTCTCCGCCGCACGCCTCGTGCTGCCCGTCCGACAGGACGCCGAGACCACCGTGCCGTAGTGAACGGCACCGGGGCGGCCACCTCAAGGCTCGTGAGCCCGCCGCTGACCGGACCGCCCGTCCGGTGCAACTGCAGCCACACGCCCGGCTCCGGCAGCCACGGCCGATACGCCCAATCATTGGCCGGTACCTGCCGGACCGGTTCGCACCGGTCGACGGGACGGAAAGAGGGTGCCGCGCATGTCTGACTCCTGGGACGTGGTGGTGATCCGCGGCGAGCTGGTGCTTCGTCGATGGATGTTGCGCTTCAGGTGTGGACGCCGATGTCCATTGCGAGGAGCTAACACCTCCGGCACGACGCAGGCATGATCCAACCCCCAGAGGGAGCCTCCATGCGTATCCGTCCAGCACTGGCCGTCGGGGCGGCCTTCGCCCTGGTCTTGACACTCAGTCCATCCGTCGCTTCGGCTGTCGTCGATGTCGGGTCGCTGGGCATCGATCGGCTCGATGTCCGCCGTACGTCGGAATCGGTGCGACCGACCGATGCTCAGCTTTCTGCGGTGCGCGACCTGGTGGGGGCTGCCGGCGCGGGCACGCGGGTCAGCTGGGACGGGCGGTTTGGTACGCCTCGGACGATTCGCAAGGATGGTGGCTGGCTCACCGGCCCGCGTTCGGGGAGCGCGACGGCGGTGGCCCGGTCGTTCATCGATGCCAGTCGCGGTGTCTTCGGCCTGACGGCGGCGGACGTCGCGGCGCTGACGGTTGTGCGGGATCACGAACTGGTCGGCACCGGAACGCACGTGCTGAACTTCACGCAGACGTACGGTGGTTTGCCGGCGGTGCGCGGTGGGCGTCTCGGCGTAGCCGTCACCAGCGACGGGAAGGTCCTCTCCTACGCCGGCAACTCGACCCGCACCGGTGGGCTCACGGCAGCCCACAAGCTGTCGGCCGGGCAGGTGTTGGAGGGTGTGGCCGGCAAGCTCGCCCCCGGCCTGGCATACACGCCGCAGGCGACCGGTGACCGCGCCGGCTTCCAGGTCTTCGCCAAGGGCCCCTTCGCCGGTGAATCCTACGTGCAGAAGGCGGCGTTCCCGACGCGGGATGGTGCCCGACCGGCGTACCGGGTGCTGTTCATCAAGGCCCTAGATCAGGCGTGGGACACCGTCGTCGACGCGGCCACCGGAGAGACGCTGTACCAGGCGTCCCTGGTGGCGCGCGACGCCGAAGGCACCGTCTACGAGAACTACCCCGGGGCCCCGGCCGGCGGCGCACCCGTCATCAAGTCGTTCGGGCCGACCGCCCAGTCGCCGTCGGGTTACGTCGACCCGACCGGGCTGGTGGGCGTCGCCGGGCCGACGACCTTCGGCAACAACGCCAACACGTACGCCAACTACTCGAACTTCCTGGTCCCCGCGGACCAGGGACCGCGGCCGGTGAGCCCGACCGCCCAGTTCAACTACGCGTACTCCGCGAACTGGGCCCGCAGCAAGGGCCAGGCGGCGCCGCCGAGCTACGCCCTGGATCTCGACCCGGCAGCGACCAACCTGTTCTGGCACCACAACCGCATCCACGACGAGTTCCGGGCGCTCGGCTTCACCGAGTCCGGCGGCAACTTCCAGGTCAGCAACGGAGCCAACGGCGGACAGGGCGGAGACCCGGTCCTCGGGCTGGTCCACGCCGGCGCGGCCAGCGGCGGCGCACCGACGTACACCGGCCGGGACAACGCCTACATGCTCACCCTGCCCGACGGCATCCCCGCCTGGAGCGGCATGTTCCTCTGGGAGCCGATCAACGACACCTTCGAGGGCCCGTACTCCGACGGCAACTTCGACGCCTCGGTCATCGAGCACGAGTACGCACACGGGCTGTCCAACCGGTACGTCAGCGGTGAGGACAACGCCCTCAACACCCACCAGTCCGGCTCCATGGGCGAGGGCTGGGGCGATTGGTACGCGCTGAACCACCTCTACGGCAAGAAGCTCGCCACCACCGCCGTCGTCGGCCAGCACGCCACCGGCAACACCGAACGAGGCATCCGGAACTGGAGCTACGACAAGAATCCCACCGGCTTCGGCGACATCGGATACGACCTCGGCGGCGCCGAGGTCCACTCCGACGGGGAGATCTGGACAGCCACCCTGTGGGACATGCGCAAGGCCCTCGTCGCCCGCTACGGCGAAGCGGCCGGCGGTGAGATCGCCGCACGCCTGGTCACCGACGCGATGCCGCTGTCCCCGGCAGACCCGTCGTTCATCGACATGCGCGACGCGATCCGCACCGCCCTGGGCAACCGCTACCACAGCCGGTCCGACTACGCCGCAATCGTGGACACGGTCTACGGCACCTTCGCCAAGCGGGGCTTGGGCCTGCACGCCGCCAGCAATGGCGGCGACGACACCGACCCCACCCCGTCATACGAGCACGTTAACCCGGCCCGCAACGGCACCCTGACCGGCGCCGTCGTCAACGCCGCCACCGGCAAGCCGATCCCCGGCGCCCACATCAGCCTCGGCGTCTTCGAAGCCAGGGTCACCCCGCTGCGGACCTCGTCTACCGACGGCGGGTTCTCCGCCCCGGTGACCGCCGGCACCTACCCGGTGACCATCACGGCCGACGGATTCGGCTCCCGCACCTTCCCCGGTGTGAAGGTCACCGCCGGTAACACGTCGGCGTTGCGGTTCGCCCTGGCGCCTAACCTGACGTCCGCCGCCAACGGCGCCACCGTCGTCTCGGCGACCGCGACCGGTGCAGGACGGCTGATCGACGACACCGAGGCGAGCAGCTGGAAGGCCGCACCGGACACCGGCAACGCTGTGATCAAACTGGCCGCCCCGGCGGAGATCTCGTCGGTCCAGGTCAGCGCCTTCACCACCTCCCGATTCGAGGGGCTGCGCGGGTTCACGCTGCAGACCTCCACCGACGGGGCGAACTGGCAGACCGTCCTGACCAAGGCCGACGCGTTCGGCTACCAGACGCCCCGCCCCACCGCACCCGACCTGCACTACAAGCAGTTCACCCTGGCGAAGCCGGTACAGGCGCAGTACGTGCGGCTCTGGACCGACACCGCGCTCGGCGAGACGAAAAGCAACGTGCAGACCGCCGAACTGCAGGTCTTCTCCCAGACCGCCACCGGGGTCGAGCCGCTGCCGCCGTCACCGCCGGACGCGCCGGTTACCGACACCGGGGTGATCGTCACGGGCAACTCGTCCACCGGCACGGCCGACGACGCCACGGGCGTGACCGCCACCGCCTTCAAGACCACCTGTGCGGTGCCTGCCGCGCCAGCGCAGGGCGCCGACGGGTGGGTCACCAAGCTGCCGGACAGTTTCGGCGACGGAGCCCACGAGGCGCAGGTGCACAGCGACACCGCCACCCCCTACGACTTCGACCTGTACTTCTACGACGAGTCGTGCACCCTGCTCGGCGCCGCGGCGTCGTCGGCCGCCGACGAGTCCGGCACGATCCCGAGCGGGGCCCGCTACATCCTGACCCAGCTGTGGCTTGGCACCGCGGTGCCGTTCACACTCACGGCGACCGACACGAGGTGATGTAGGGGCCGCGGTGTGCCGGAACGGCGTCCTCCTGAAGCTGTCCGCGCCGCCTGTCGGGTGGTAGCGGCCGGATGCCCGGCAGCGACCACCCGACGCCACACCGGCCGGCCGCACGCCGGAAGCGTCGCCGGATCTTCGCATGAGATCTGGCGCGCGTCGGTCGAAGGTGCCTAAGCTGCGGCACTGGCCCCCGACCAATGCCAGCGCGCCCGGCCGCTCAGAATGACCAGGTCGGGGCGGGGATGCCGCCTCACTCCTCGCCTACACCCTCGCCCCGGCCTGGTCCTGCGCCGGACCCGAATAGCCACCCCACAGCCAGGAGCAGCCCCGATGACGACACCTACGCCGTCCCACGGCGGCCCGCACGAGGTGCCGCTGGACGACACCGCAGTCCTGCCGATGTATCCCGCGTCTCCCGCTCCGGCCAAGAGGAAGGCATTGCCATGGCTGATCGCCGGCGTCGCCATCGTGGGGCTGTGTTGCGGCGGCGCAGTGATTTACGCGGTGGACGACGGCTCCGACACGGCGCAGCCCTCTGCCAGTAGCACGACGCCCGACAACCGCTTCGTCGACGTCGATGCCAGTCCGACCCCGACCGTAGCGGAACCGGTCGCGTCGGCTCCCCTCGTGGAGGGAAGCACCGCCAAACCCACGACTGCGGGGCCGAAGGTCTCCGCCAAACCGACGGCCACGCGTGCCAACAGTCCACGACCGGCCCCGACCAGCACCAGGCCAAAGCCTCCACCGACGCCGGTGACTGACCCTCGCTTCGGCACCTGCAAGGAGGCGAACGCAGCCGGCTACGGCCCGTACCGCAGGGGCATCGATCCGGAGTACGCCTGGTACCGCGACCGCAACGGCGACGGCCTGGTGTGCGAACGGCGGTGACGCCTACGTGATCAGCGCCGTCGATGGGAGATGAGCGGCTAATGCTGTTCGGGACGCCGAGCGGCTGACGGGCGGAAGCGGCAACGGTCCAGGGCTATCACCCCGTCCTCGCGGCGGTCAAAGCGCTGGTACAGGTCAGGCGCGTCCGCGAGGCTGCCGTGGTGGGTGACAAATGCGCCGGGCCTGGCCCGGCCGGAGACCACCAGGTCGCGCAGCAGCCGGGTGTAGCGGCGGTCGTGGGTGCGGCCGAACCGGACCGCGACCAGCCGTGCCGCGTCCGAGATCACCTGGTCGGGGCGTTCACGATCGCGGGCCTGAAACCCCACCGCATCGACCACCTTGTCTGTCCCGTGCACGACCCAGGATAGGCCGGTGGGCCCCTGGCCCCGCTGCCTGCGGGGTCCCGCCAGATGGCGGGACCCCGCAACCGTGGCGGCCCGCTGGGGCGCCCCGCCGCCGAACGGCCCCGAGGCGGGCCTTCCAGCGGCGGGTCATCGCCGAGGCGGCGGCGGATGGCACCGTATGGAGGTTGATGACGACCGTACTGGTTGTCCGCCCTGGGCGGAGCTGACCGGGATCAGTCCCGTACCCAGGTGAAGGTGACCCGCGCGCCGGCTGGTAGTCGGTCTAGGTCGTTCAGCTCCAGCACGCCGGTTACCGCGCCGAACAGCTTGGCCTTGCGTAGCCGGAGCTGCCCCTCGGGAAGCTGGTAGCGGTAGAGCCCGTTGGCGTCGGTGCGCTTGCTGTCCTGCACCGCGATGGTCCAGTCCCCGTCCTTCGCGTGCAGGCCCAGCTCCTTGCGCCAGGTCAGGCCGGTGCCAAGGTTCAGCACGAACTCCACCTCGTCCGCTGGCTTCGCCCCGGCCTCGATCCGGTAGTCGACCGCGTCGTGGTCGCGGGTGATCAGCTGCCCCGCCGACCGTTCCGACCAGGCCGGCAGGTGGGAGGCAGGCAGCGGGTTACCCTTTGGCAGGGCGGTCAGGGAACCGTCCGGCACCACACCGACCCGGTCCCAGCGCAGCCCGAGCGCGGTGAACGTGACCGGGTCCGGCACGTGCCGCAGCGCCCCGTCGACCACCAGGTAGACCGGATCCTGGTGCTCCTCGCGCAGCACCGTGCCGTCCACCGGCACCGGGCGCAGCGCCCGCAGCGAGTCGCGCGGCAGCACCCGGACGTCGGCCCAGCTGAACCCGAGGCGGACCAGGGTGTCCGGGTCGGGGATGTGGAAGCCGTGCCCGCCATAGGTGACGTACACCTCCGCGCGGTCGATCTCCCGGAGCAGGACGCGGTCCCCGGGCGCGTCGGCGACGTACGACGTGGACCCGTCCGGCAGCTCCACCACCTCGTTCCAGTGCAACCCAAGCCGGTCGAACTCCTGCGGGCTGGTCACCCAGAACTTCGCCCCGCCGTGCACCACATAAATCCGGGGGTCGGAGCGGTCGCTGAGCAGCTTTCCCCCGGTGAGGTACCAGGGCAGCCGCGGCGCGTACCGCTCCACGAAGAAGCCGCGCCACTGGTCGCCGTTGCCCTGCCGCACCACCCGGTCGGCCGGGTCGTACGCGGTCTTGAACTCGAGCACGTCCTCGCGGCGGGCGTACCGGTTGTCCCAGATGAAGACCCGGGTCCGCTCGCCCTCTTCGTAGCCGTACGCCACCACCTGGTGGTCGTTGCCGAAGCCGCCCGGGTCGCGGGACTGGCACAGGCCCAGCGGCTGCGGGAGCCCCTGGTCGAGGAGCTGCTTGAGCTTGGGGAACTACTCCTCGCGAGTCATCCGGGCCACGCCGATTCCGTTCAGGGTGGTCGGGTGGTCCGGCGTCCGCATGAACTGGAAGTACATCGGCCAGTTGTCGACGATGCTGGTGATCAGTCGGTCGTAGATGTAGTCGGCGACCGGGTTGCCGTCCTGCGGCAGGGCGCTGGCGGCGGGCACCGGCAGGCGCTGGTGCCAGTGGTCCAGCGCGGCGAACGCCATTCCGCCGCACCGGCCCTTGGTGTCGGTGATCGGCAGGCCGGCGATCTTGATGTGGTTGGTGAAGCCGTTGGTGAAGGCGTAGCCGTCCCGAGCCGGGCGGAAGGATACCCGCATGAGAACTCTCCTGAGGTCAGTAGGTGACCCGGACACCCATCTGGGTCCAGGTGAGGCGGCCGACGACGCCGTCGTCGGTGAGGCCGCGCATCCGCTGGTACCAGCGGACGCCCGCTTCGGTGCGCTCGTCGAAGTCGGCGCCGGGCTGGCCGCAGCGGCGCGCGCCGACGAAGCGTTTGACGAAGGCCACGTCCGGGCCGCTGCTGCCGCGCCGGATGGTTCGGCAGCCTGGCATCTGGC
Organism: Micromonospora sp. RTP1Z1; assembly: GCF_033804685.1. Lineage (NCBI taxonomy): Bacteria > Bacillati > Actinomycetota > Actinomycetes > Micromonosporales > Micromonosporaceae > Micromonospora > Micromonospora sp. RTP1Z1. The sequence continues at coordinate 31,024 of NZ_JAPFQV010000051.1, read as the reverse complement.
CGGCGGGCGGGGGTGGAGGCGCGGTGGCCTGCCGCAGCGCGGTGAGGGTGGCCGGGCCGACGACCGCGTCGGCCACCAGCGCGCGGGACTTCTGGAACGCGCGTACCCACGCCGTGGTCCGGGGGCCGAAGTCCCCGTCGACGGTGAGGCCAGCGCCGACCCGGTTGGCCAGGGTCTGCAGTTCCCGGACGTCGCCGCCCCGGCAGCCGTTCCGCAGCACCCGGTCGCCCAGCCGGGTGGCCGGCGACGCGGCGATGCCCCACGGCCGCTGGCTGTCCTCCAGCGAACGCTGGTGGCTGACGCTGACGTGCAGGTGCTTGTTGTGCGGGTTGGTGCCGTTGTAGCGGGCGGCCGTGAAGCCCCGGGTGCGGCTCCAGATCACCCGGTTGTAGATGACGTACTGGCAGGACGGGTGGGTGATGCATTGGCGGACCACGAGCAGCGGGTCGATGCCGTCGACGTCCACGTCGATTGCGTTGACCGAGCGGTCGTCGCCGTCCGGGTTGTGGTCCGACCGGCGCGACTGGTGGTCGGCGTCGCCGATCCAGCCGTCCGAGGTCCGGTCCCGGTGGGGCCACCGGGTGTTGATCTCCTCGCGGAGCACCCGCAGGGTGGGTGCCAGGTGCACGCTCACGTCACTGCTCCTCGTCCGTGGAAAGGTCGTACTCGACCGCCTCCCCGATGAGGGTCTCCGGGTCGTCGTCCTCCTCGAAGACGGTCACCTGGTAGTCACTGTCGACGCTGGCGGTGTCCATCACCGTCGCCTCCGGTCTCTGCTCGGGCCGGCGCTCCGCGGCGGGTTCCGCGCCGGCGTGCCGCGCCCTCGCGCCTTCGGCGGTACGCGGCCGGGTTCCTGCGTCCACTGTCGAAACCGCAGGTCGCGGCGGCAAGGGATGAGTCGGCTATCGGCGACGCGACCACCCGGGTGGTGGCCGGGTGCCGCCGATCGAGAAGCCGGCTCGCCGATTGGCAGGTTCACCCGGGTGGATCGGTGGACCTCGGGCGGAACATCGGCCGGCGGTCCGCCCGGCTGATCGGGCGGTCAGCCCACCGGTTCGGACAGGCGGGTCAGCCCGGCAGGTCGGTCAGCGCGGCGCGCACTGCCGCCGTCAGGTCCGCCCGGGACAGGCCGGCGGCGTCCGCGGGCAGCGCCGCGACCACCCGCGCCGCCACCGCCTCGGCGAGGGCGTCCACATCGACCGGCCTGGCGGCGGCCTGCTCCGCGGGCCTGAGGACGACCGGTGCGCCCTCGGCCGGCCGTCCGACCCGCACGCTCCCGGCGTCCGCGTCTGCAGCCGGCGGTGCGGCCAGGGCCTCGACGTTCCCGCACGGCGCCGGCAGCGCCGCCAGCAACGCCCGTACGCCCGCCGGATCGGCGCTCTGCCGGGCGACCACCTCGCCGATCGCGCGGACCGTCAGCACCAGCTCGTTGAGAACCCCGAGGGTGGACATGCCCTGCGGGATCCCGCCGCCGGTGTATTGCCACGGCAGGGCCCGCAACTGCGTGGCGACGGCCGGGTCCTTCAGCAGGGCGAGCAACTGTTTGGCGTCCATGCCGTTCTCCTCCGTCAGCCCCCAGGGGAGCTGGTCCCGCTTCGCGTCGCCGGTCGGTCGGACGCCCAGGTGCAGGCGCCCCGGGCCGGGATCGGTGCCGGCGTACGGGCGTCGGGTCCAGCGGTCGTCGGCCCGCGCGGCGGCGCCCGCCAGGATCCATTGGTTGGCGGCCGGATGCCGTTGGAACGCGGCGAGCAGCGCCGCCGTGCCCAGCCCCGTCACGTCCACATCGATCGCACGTACGTCGCCGAGGGTGTCGGGCCGGTGGTCGACGTGGTGGCCGGAGTCCACCACCACCCGGCCGGCGCCCGGCCAGCGCTGGGCGATCTCGCCGCGCAGCGTCTCCAACGCGGGGGCGAGCCGGCGGGGCGCGGCCGCCTCCTGCGCGATCAGGTCCCGCAGCGTCTGCTGCTCGACCGTCCGATCGGTGAGGTCACCCTCGTCGCGGTGGTAGTGCGACCATAGCTGGCATCCGTTCGCCTTCGCCCAGGCGTGCATCCGCCGGTACCAGTCCGCGCAGCGGCTGCCGTCGGGATCCAGGTCCACTGGGAAGCCACCGGCCCGGGTGATCCGCGGATGGTTGATCTCGGCGATGCCCCACGGCTTGCCTGTCGCGGCGGAGAGCTCCACCATGATCGCCAGGGCGGCGGCCGGGTCCTCGTAGCCGGCCGGGCGGAACGGGTTGCGGGCCGTCGGGTCGTAGGGGTACCAGTCGGCGAGGACCAGGTCGACCGCGTCGGACTCGTGCTCCGGCCACCAGGTACGCCAGTCGTTGACCCGCCGCCCGGTGGCGTCGACCCGGCGTACCCACTGCAGGGTCCAGCAGACCGCGAGCCGCAACCGGCCGTCGTGCCGGGCGGGGTGGTCGCCGACCTGGTTCCGGGTGCGGGTCCAGGACCGGCGGAACGCCGCCGGGGCGGGGTCGCCGCCGCTCTGCTGCTCCGGCTCGTGGTGCGGGACCAGGATCAGCCGCCCGATCCGCCCGGTCGCCTGCCAGGCGGCGACGAACGCGGCGGCGTCCACGTCGGGGTCCTTGTGGGAGATGATCACGTCGGCGTCGGCGGGCACCTGCGCCAGCCGCTGCCGCTGGTCGGTCCAGGCGGTGGGGGGCAGCCCGTCGCCGGGGCCGAAGAAGATCCGTATGCAGCTCGTCCCCGGATAGGCGGCGAGCATGCCCGGCACCGGGCGGGTACCCGGGCACCATCCGGTCGGCATCATGCCGGCCTCCTCCTGGTCGAGCGGACGGTCGGGTCGGGGGAACCGTCGCGGCACCGGCTGCGCCCGTGCCGCCGCGCGGACGGTGCCGATCCTGATTCAAGCCGCCCGCCCCCCACCGCGCCTACCGGCGCAACAGCGCGATGTTCGGGCCGCTGGTTGACCACCATCGGGTCCATGAGGGGCGGACCAACCCGATCAGTCGGGATCCAGCATCCACTTAGGCGCTTTCGGTGACGGGGACCCGACGGCGGCTTGTCCTCGGCGCCGTCGATGCACTAACAACCGGCGCGCACAAGCGCAGGCGGGCCACGATGAGGCGGGACCGGGCGGTCAGACACCGCCGGAGTCACCACCGCCGGTGAGCCGCCCTGGGTTTGTGGCTCCATCCCGTGAGGAGATGGAGTCATGGCACGACGGAGCAGGTACTCAGCTGACTTGCAGACCCGGGCGATGAGGCTGGTGGCCGAGGCCCGACCGGAGCACGACACCGAGTGGGCGCCGATCACGTCGGTGGCTCACAAGCTCGGGGTCAGCTGAGACGCTGCGCACGTGGATCCGCCAGGCCGAGGTCGACGCCGGCCAGCGGCATCTACGGAGTGTGCAAGAGCCTCCGACGCCAAGTCCGGGTTCGGCATCTGGGTCAACGAGATGCCCGAGGCCGGGCAGGGCCCGATGGTCGGCTCGGCCACCTTCACCAACCTCCGGCTGAGCGACAACTACCAGGACATCCGAAATACCACCAGTACGTTCACCATCAACCGCAACTGGCCGTCCCGATCGGCGCCGTCGGGAGGAGCACCATCCTCCCGACGGCGCCTCCCGTTCGCGGGCAATGCGCGCTGGCGGTACGTGCCGGCACTGGTCCGCCGATCAGCCCGACGGTGTGGCGGAAAGCCGACAGGCACGTCATGGACGCCGCCCGGCTGGCCTACGGTCCAACCAGCCGCCGACGCTGGGGCCCCGGTCGGCAGCTGTACCGCCCGTCCCGCACCGTCCCGAACCCGCGCGACCCGGACCCGAGCTCCGGTGAGCCGGCCGACGGCCCGCCCGGCCGTACGCGTGCCGCCGGCGGACCGGCCACGGCGCCGGTGACGGGCCGACCGATTCCGCGCCGAGTGCCTGTGTCCGAGGGGGGACCGCGCATGTCCACCGACGAGTTGAGCAGCTCGATACCGACCGCCCGTAAGGCGAGCCTTCTGCCGATCGACGGCGGCGGAGGCTACCCCGATCCGACCCCGATACCGCCGAAGGTCGGTATCAGCTCCCCGGCGGGCGGCGCCACCGTGTACGGGGCGGAGCCGGGCATGCTTTTCACCGTCTCCGGCACCTACTCGGCCGGGACCTACTCGGTGTCGGGCGTCACCGTCAGGATGGACGGCTTCACCTACCCGGCGACGCTCAACTCGGCCACCAAGACCTGGTCGGCCGCCGTCCGCGCCTACCGGGCCGGTTCGGACACCATCACCGCCACGGTCTCCGCCGAGGACATCGACGGCCCGGTCGACGTGTCCACCTCCCGCAGTTTGGTGGTGGCCCTGACCAGCGCGGTGCCGGTGCTGACGGTGAGCCAGCCGGTGGCCGGTCAGCCGGTGACCCTCCAGGAGGCCGGCGCGACCATCGCCGTCACCGCCACCACCAGCACCGACTACGGGGCCCGCTCGATGCGAGTCACCTGCGGCGACAAGACCCAGGACATGGCGCGGTCCGGGGCCACGTACACCGGCTCGGCGTACCTGTCGCCGCTGCCGCTCGGCCCGCGTGCGGTGACCGTGAGCTGCACCGACTCGGCCGGCAACGTGGGCAGCCGGACGGTCACCGTCACCGCCGTCGACGGGGCGGCCCCGCACCCGCAGATCACCTACCCCGCGCCGGGTCTGGTCATCCCCACCGCCACCGCCTCCTGCACTGTCACCGTCACCGGCACCGGCACCGACACCCAGAGCGGGATGTCCGGCGGGTCCGCCACCGTCGGGGTGGGACAGACCTCCACCGCACCCACCCAGACCGCCACGCCCGTCGGTGGCACGTACGCCAACTGGCGGGCCGACGTCGCGGTCACCGGGTACGGCGCACACACCGTGTACGTCTGGGCCACCGACGCCGCCGGGAACCGCACCGGTCCGGTGTCTGTGCCGTTCCAGCTCGTCAGCACGTACATGCCGCCGGACCTGCCGGCCCGGCTCGACGGGCGGGCCTACCTCGCCGCGCTGCTGGCCTTCGCCCAAGAGCGGGTGACCACCCCGCAGGGGGCGCTCAACACCGCCCAGCTGGTCTCGGTGCTCGTCCAGCACCTCGACAAGATCAGCGAACCGGCCACCCCGGCGGCCGACGTGGGCCGGCAGGAGGTCAACCAGCTCCGGGTGCCGGTGGAACTGCTCCGCGCCTACCTCGCCGCCAAGGGCATCTCCACGGCGCCGGGCGCGGCCGGCGAGGCGGGCTACCTGTCGGCTGCGTACGCCGCGCTGCTGGCCGGCCTCGGCACGTCGTACACCGAGCTGCGGCTGGCCCGGGGCGCCGCGACGGCGGACCGGCAGGCGCTCGCCGCGCGGCTGGGCATCCCACTGTCCTCCACCCGTCCGGATGAGCTGGACAAGCTGGTGCTGGACGGCCCGGCGCTGACCGAGGCCGCGCTGGAAACCCTGTTCGGGCTGCTCAGCACCCTCGTCGACCCGCTCGCCCGCACCCCCGTCGTGCCCCGCGTGCAGGAGTGGCAACTGGCCGGTCTGGCGGCCCGGTGGGCGGCGGCGGACCAGGCGCCACCCGGACCCCGCGCCTACGCCGTGCTGGTCGACCCCGACGTGATCGGCCCGGCGGACGTGGTCGCCGGCCCCGCCGGGGACCCGGTACGGCAGCTGCTCGCCGCGCGGTCAGCCACCCTCAGCTCGTTCGCGCAGTCGCTGGACAGCGCCCGGCGCGGCGCGGCGAATCCGACCGCCGGCCTGGCCGCGATGCTCAACCTCGCCCTGCCCGGGGTCGACCTGGCGGCCCTGGAGACCGCCGAGCGCGGCGGCACCGACATCGGCCCCGCCCTGGAGGCCGCGAACCTGACCCGCGCCGGCTTCGCCTATCTGCGGCAACTCGCCCGGCTCAGCCAGGCCACCGGCACCGGGAACCCGGTCACCGAGGCCGAATCGGCGGACGCGGTCGCGGTGCTCGTCGGCGTCCGCCGGTGGTCCCTGTACCCGACCTGGCGCGGCCAGGAGGGCGGCATCTCCGTCTCACCCGCCCTGTTCCGGCCCGACCAGACGGTCCCGCAGGTCAACCCGCTGCGCGCCGACCCGGCGGCCAGGGTGGCCTGGCAGAGCACCCTCGCCTCGCGGGTCGCCCAGCAGCAGGCGCTGCTCGACGGGTACGCCGACGCGGTCGCCGCGGCGGAACAGGCCGCGCTGCCGATCCTGCGGGACGCGCTGCTGTCGGACGTGGCCGCCGCTCCGGCCGGCGCCGCGCCGCCCGGCACCGGCGACATCGGCGAGCGGATGACCGGGCTCTACCAGATCGACATGAAGGCCGGCGGCACGCTGCGGACCACCCGGCAGGCCCAGGCCATCGAGAGCCTGCAGTCGCTGCTGTTCGCGATCCGCTCCGGCGAGCTGCCCACCAACCACCCCGCCGTCGCCTGGCAGCTCACCGGCGGCCGGGCCGAGTTCGACAGCGCCTGGCGGTGGATGGGCGACCAGGCGAGCTGGCAGACCGCCATCCAGACGTTCCTGTTCCCGGAACGCCACCTCGACCCAGCCCTGCTGCTGCCCCGGGCCACGCCGCCCGCCCCGATGGACGCGCTCTGGTCGGGCATGGCCGGGTCCGGGCCGTTCAGCGCGGTCGACGCGGCCAACGCCGCCGCCGCGTACCTGGCCGCGCAGCGCGCCGCCAACAGCGCCTTCCCGTCCTTCAGCTACCTCGACCCGCAGCACACCGCGGCACACCAGAGCACGCTGGCCAACCTGTCCAGCACGATCGCGGCCACCAACGCGACGCTGGCCCGGGAGGTGTTCTGGGCGGTGCCGCTGCTGATCGCGCAGCGGCTGCAGGCGGCGGGGGAGTACCTGGCCGCGCTCGACTGGTACTGGCTGGTCTACCCGTACGACGCGGTGGTGCCGTCGGTGTTCCCGTCCTCGTACCACGTGGTCAACAGCGAGCTGGCCGCGCCGCCGGTGCGGCCGAACCTGACCTTCCCGCCAGGGTGGACCGCCGACCTGAACCCGTTCCACCTGATCGCCGGCCGACCGGCCCCGTACACCCGGTACGCCCTGCTGGCCCAGGCGCGCTGCCACATCGACTACGCCGACGCCGAGTTCACCCGGGAGACCGACGCGTCGATCGCCCGTGCCCGTGGGCTCTACCTGACCGCCGCCATGCTGCTCGCCCACCCGTGGCTCGCGCCGGTGGCGCCGACCAACGCCGGTGAGCCCACCCTCGCCATCCCCGAGCTGACCACCCTGGCCAACCGGGTCCAGGTCCAGCTCGCCAAGCTGCGGCAGGGCCGCAACATCGCCGGAATGGCGCGTACCCAGGGGGCGATGGCCTCGACCGGGATCAGCCAGCCCACGCCCTACCGGTACAAGGTGCTGATGGAGCGGTGCCGGCAGCTGGTCGCCCAGGCCACCCAGGTCGAGTCGACCTACCTGGCGGCGCTGGAGAAGTACGACAGCAAGACGTTGCAGCTCTACGACGCCCAGAAGGCGCTCGCCGTCTCCGATGCGCAGGTGGACCTGCAGGCGGCCCGGGTCGCCGAGGCCGGCGACGCCGTCGTGGTGGCGCGCGACCAGCAGGCCAAGTCGGCCGTGATCGTGCAGAACTACCAGGCCAACATCGCCGCGCCGCCGAACAACTACGAGAAGCGGCTGCTGGACGGCTACGGCGCGATGCGGGACGTCAAGAATGTGATCGCAGTCGCCGACACGGTAATCGGGGTGGCCCAGGCGGCGTCCACCGCCACCGACATGTTCAAGGAGGCATTCAGCTTCGGCGGCGCCGGCGTGGCCGGCGCCGCGATGGGCGCGGCCAGCATCGCCAAGGGCATCGCCAGCGGAGTGCTCAACGACCTGGAGTCGCAGATGCAGGCCAACCAGCTGATGGCCGGCATCGAGCAGCGTCGCAGCGAGTGGCGGACCCAGCTGGCGGCGGCGCAGCAGGACGCCATCGTCGCGGCGGCCCAGGTCACCGTGGCCAACGATCAGCTGGCGATCGCCAACAAGGAGCACGACATCGCCCAGCTGGGGCAGGCGCAGGCCTCGGCGACCCTGAAGCTGCTGACCACCCAGTTCACCAACGCGGACCTCTACCAGTGGATGAGCCGGACCCTGGGCGAGGTCTACCGCTACTTCCTCCAGCAGGCGACGGCGACCGCCCGGTTGGCCCAGGCCCAGCTCGCCTTCGAACGCGCCGAGCAGCCGCAGCTGCTGGTGCAGAACGACTACTGGCAGTCGCCCGCGGAGCTGACCGCGGGTCGCAGCGGCGCCGACCGGGCGGGGCTGACCGGCGCGGAGCGGCTCGCCGCCGACGTCACCCGGCTCGACCAGTACGCCTTCTCCACCGACCGGCGCCGGCTCAACCTCAGCCAGACGTTCTCGCTGGCCCAGCTGATGCCGGTGGAGTTCCTGAACTTCCGGTCCACCGGGGTGCTCAGCTTCGCCACGCCGATGCGCATGTTCGACGCCGACTTCCCCGGCCACTACCTGCGGCTGATCCGGCAGGTCCGGCTCAGCATGGTCGCCCTCGTACCCCCGAACCGGGGCATCCGGGCCACCCTGTCGTCCAACGGGATCTCCCGGGTGACCGTGCCGCAGACCACCGGCTTCTCCGACATCGTGCTGCGGCACGAGCCGGCGACGGTCGCCCTGACCTCGCCGGTGAACGCCACCGGCATGTTCGACATGGACATGCAGGCGGAGATGCTGCTGCCCTTCGAGGGCAGCGGGGTGGACACCACCTGGCGGTTCGAGCTGCCGCAGGCGGCGAACCCGTTCGACTACAGCAGCATCGCCGACGCGCTGTTGACCGTCGAGTACACGGCGCTGTCCGACGTGGGCTACCGGGTGCAGGTCGTCGACCGGCTCAACCGCGATCGGACGCGGGGCGCGGACTGCGTGTTCAGCCTGGCCAGGGACCGGCCGGACGCCTGGTACACGCTGAACAACCCCGACCCGACGGTGGGCCGCAGCGTGACGCTCAACCTCCGTGACGTCGACCTGCCGCCCAACCTGGAGTCGGTGACCACCACCGCGGTCACCGTCCGGCTGGTCGGCTCCGCGCCGGTGCCGGCGACCACGGTGACGCTGCGGCGCGGCGCGGCTGGTGGCACGGCCGCCACCGCCGACGCCACGGCAGGCACCCGGCGCGGCAACGCACCGGCGTGGGTGCCGCTCTGCGGCACCAGCCCGGGCGGGGACTGGCAGCTCTCCTTCGGCCCGGAGGCCGACGCGCTGTTCGCCGCCGGGCTCGACGACATCCTGCTGGTGATCGGCTGGAGCGGCCAGGCGCCGGTCTGGCCGGCGTGAGCGCGGACCGGAGACGACACCATGGGTAACCAGGAGTCCGGGGACCTGATCAACCTGCCGCCGGGTGGGGGAGCGGTGCGACCGCTCGGCGAGACGTTCCAGCCGGATCTACACACCGGGACCGGCAACTACGCCGTACCGATCGAGCTGCCGCCGGGGCGGCACGGCCTGCAACCGACTATGTCGTTCAGCTACAGCAGCGGCAACGGGGCCGGCCCGTTCGGGCTGGGCTGGACGCTGACCGTGCCGTCGGTGCGGCGCAAGACTGCCCGCCGCATCCCCCGCTACGACGGCACGGACGTGTACGTGCTCGCCGGCAGCGAGGATCTGGTGCCGGTGCCCGGCGGGGCGACCGGCGCGCAGCGGTACCGGCCGCGCGTCGAGGCGCTGTTCGGCCGCGTCGAGCACCTGACCGCCGGCACCAACCACTGGCAGGTCCGCACCGGCAACGGGCTGCGCAGCGTGTACGGCACCCCGCGCCCGGCGGGTGCCAGCGCCGGCTGGTCCGACCCGGCCGTGGTCGCCGACCCGGACGCGGCCGGCCGGGTGCTGTCCTGGCTGCTGTCGGAGACCGCCGACAGCCTCGGCAACCGGATCGTCTACACCTACCAGGGCGATCCGGCCGACGGCCGAGCCCCGCAGCGGTACCTGTCGACGATCGGCTACGCCGACTACCCGGACCCGGACGACCCGACCACCACCCGGTTCCTGGTCCAGGTGCGGCTGCGCTACGAGGCCCGCCCCGACGTCACCTGCGACCGGCGCGCCGGGTTCCCGGTGCCCACCACGCTGCGCTGCACGGCCATCGAGGTGTGGACCGACCCGGGCGTACCCCGGCTGGTGCGTACCGTCGCGCTGCGCTACACGCAGGCCGACAACGGCGCCTCCCTGCTGGCCGGGATCAGGGTCACCGGCCACGACGGGGACGCCACCGAGTCGCTGCCGGAGCTGGAGTTCGGCTACTCGCGGTGGGATCCCACCGCGCACCGCTACCGGGCCCTGAGCGCGCCCGGCGACGCGCTGCCGCCCACCGCGCTGTCCCATCCCGACCTCGACCTGGTCGACCTGTACGGCGACGGGCTGCCCGGCCTGCTGCAACTGTCCGCCGCCGGCTCCCGGTTCTGGCGTAACAAAGGCAACGGGCTGCTGGACCGGCCGCGCACGCTGACCGCCGTACCCGCCGGGGTGGCCCTCGGCGCGGCCGGCGTGCAGCTCGCCGATCTCGACGGCGACGGGCGGCCGGATCTGCTGGTCAGCGATGACCGCCGGGCCGGCTACTTCCCGTGCTCCCGCTCGGGCGGATTCGACCCGCGCGGGTTTGTGCGGTACCGGCGGGCGCCGTCGTTCCGGCTGACCGACCCGGAGACCCGGCTGATCGACCTGGACGGCGACGGGGTCGTGGACGTGCTGCGCACCGGGGCGGTGCCGCAGGTCCACCTGAACAACCGGTCGGCCGGGTGGGTGCCGCAGCAGGTCGGAGCGGGCAGCTCGGTGGCGGGTCTGAGCTTCGCCGACTCGCGGCTGCGGCTGGCCGACATGACCGGTGACGGCCTCACCGACATCGTGCTGGTCAGCGGGGGGCAGGTCCGCTACTGGCCCAACCTGGGCTACGGCCGGTTCGGGCCGCCGGTGGTGCTGCGCGGTCACCTCGACCTCGCCGGGGCCACCCCGGCCAGCGGGCTGGACCAGCGGCGGTTGCTGTTGGGCGACGTCAACGGCGACGGCTGCGCCGACCTGGTCTACGTCGGTCCGGGCTGGGTGAAGGTGTGGGTGAACCGGTGCGGTCAGTCGCTCGGGCCCGGCGTCCTCGTCCGGGGCACCCCCACAGTCGACGACTCCGCGGCGGTGCGCCTGACCGACATGATCGGCACCGGCACGGCCGGCGTGCTGTGGAGCTTCGACAGCCCCCGCGCCGGCCGGATGTCCTTCCTCGACCTGACCGGGGGCGTCAAGCCGTACCTGCTGACCAGCATCGACAACCACGCCGGCACCCGCACCGAGATCAACTACGAGACGTCGGTGCAGCACGCCTCCCGGGACGCCGCCGCCGGCCGGCCCTGGCGCGGCACGCTGCCCTTCCCCGTGCAGGTGGTCAACGCGGTGACCACCGTCGACTCGGTCAGCGCCAGCCGGCTGTCCACCGTCTTCGCCTACCACCACGGGCACTGGGACGGCGCCGAGCGGGAGTTCCGCGGGTTCGGCCGGGTCGACCGGTACGACACCCAGCAGTTCGACCGGCAGGGCGACCTGCCCGCCGAGTCGTACACCCCGCCCGCGCTGACCCGTACCTGGTTCCACCAGGGGCCGGTGGGTCCGGAGGCCGGCGACTGGCAGGAGCTGGACTTCTCCGAGGAGTACTGGCCCGGCGACCCGGACCTGCTCGGCCCCGGTGACCGCAGCACCCTGCCCGCGGGGCTGGACCGGCGGGCCCGGCGCGACGTGGCCCGGGCGCTGGCCGGCCGGGTGCTGCGCACCGAGGTCTACGGGCTCGACGGGTCGTCCCGGGCCGACCGGCCGTACACCGTCACCGAGCACCGCTGGGACGTGCGCGCCGTCGGCGACCCGGCGGCCGAGAGCTGGTCCCGCGCGCCGGTGGTGACCGTGGTGGAGAGCGCCAACCGCACCACCACCTGGGAGCGCGGCGACGACCCGCACATCCGGGTGACCTTCCACAGCGGCTTCGACACATACGGGCGGGTCCGCCGCAGCGCCGGGGTGGCGGTCGCGCGCGGACGCGACCCCCGGCTGGCCGGCCCCGGCGAACCTCCGCTGTGCACGGTCTCCACCGTCGAGTACGCCACCCGCGACGACGCCACCGGGTACCGCACCGACCTGACCGCCCGGGCCGCCGGCTACGAGGTGTTCAGCGACGGCAGCCACACCCTGGCCGAACTCGAACGGGCGCTGGCCGCCGACGCCCTGCCCCGCCGACTGCGCACCTACGCCCGCAACGGCTACGACGGGGAACCGTACGTGGGCCTGCCGTCCGGGCAGCTCGGCGAGCACGGCCTGCTCACCTCGACCACCACCCTCGCCCTCACCGCGGGCATCCTCGGCCGCGACCTGGGCTTGGCCGAGGTCCCGCCCTACCTGCGCCCGCCCACCCCGGCCCACGGGCTGCGCGGGGAGTACTTCCGCGACGGCAACCTCGGCACCCCGGCCTTCGTCCGACCCGACCCGACGGTCGACTTCACCTGGTTCGGCGGCCCCGATCCGGCCCTGGCCCAGCCGGAGTTCTCGGTACGCTGGACCGGCACCCTCACCGCGGCGGTGAGCGGGACGTACACCTTCGACGTCCAGGCGGCCGGGCCGGTGCGGCTGTGGCTCGGCGACCAGCTGCTCGTCGACACCTGGTCGGACGGCCCCGGTGGGCTACCGCCCGGCTCGGACGAGGCCCCGGACGGTCCCCGGACGCCGCTGCCGACCTCGCTGGTCGCGCTGCCCCCGGGAGGGCCGATCGGGGCGCCCGTCGAGGATCCGGTCGAGCTGCCCCCCGGGACGGCGGTGGCGCTCTCGGCCGGCGTCGGGTACCCGCTGCGGCTGGAGTACCGGGCCGACGGCTGGGCGGCCGGGGTGCGTCTGCGGTGGTCCCCGGACGGGCAGGAGTCGGTGCCGGTGCCGACCGGGGCGCTCACCCCGCCCGCCGAGACGGCGGACTGGTCGCCGCGCCACCCGCAGGCGTTCCGCGACACCGTGCCGGACCTCGCCGGCTACCGCTACCTGGCCGGCGACACCGCCGACCCGGCCGGCTACTACGTGGTCACGGGCGCCCGGTTCGACGTGCACGGCGATCCGGCCGGCCGCGGCCTGACCGTGGCGACCCGCGACGCCCTCGGGCACGAGACCCGGGTAACGCACGATGCCTTCGCGATGCTGCCGGTGGCTGTCACCGACCCGGCCGGGCTGGTCCGCACAGCCCGCTACGACTACCGGCTGTTCAAGCCGGACGAGGTGGTCGACGTCAACGGCAACCGCAGCCGCGTCGGGTACACCCCGCTGGGCCTGGTCGGCTGGACCGCGGCGCTGGGCCGGGCGGGCGCCCGCGAGGGCGACACCGTGGATCAGCCCGGCGCCGTGTTCCACTACGGGCTGACCGCCTGGGAGGACAGCGCGCCGCAGGCGCGGCAGCCGAGCTGGGTGCACAGCGTCCGGCGCACTGAGCACCGGTGGACTCTGGTCGCGACCGCGGACGCCGCCCGCGCCGCCGCCGGCCAGCCGCCGCTGACCGACGCCGAGGTCGCCGCGATGTTCCCCGCCGACGAGGCCACCCGCCAGTCGGAGCGCTTCGTCGCCACCCGCACCTACTGCGACGGATCCGGTCGTCCGGTGCAGACCCGTACCCAGGGCAACGACCTCGTCGTCGACGACCTGGGGCTGCCGGCTGAGCCGGGCGCCCCGGCCGGGCCGCTGACCGTGCACTCCACGGGGGTCGACCAGCCGGCGGTGGTGGTCAGCGGCTGGCAGGCCTACGACAACAAGGGCCGGGTGGTCCGCGGCTGGGAGCCGACCCTTGGCCGGGGCTGGGACTACGCGCCCCCGACGGTGGACGGGCTGGCCAGCACCCGGACCTTCTACGACCCGCGCGGTGAGGTGGTCCGCACCGTGCACCCGGACGGCGCGCAGGACCTGATCGTGCGGGGCGTGCCGGTCAACCCGGCCGACCCAGACGTGTTCACGCCCACCCCGTGGGAGCACTACACCTACGACCGCAACGACAACGCCGGGCGTACCCATCCGGAGGCGTCGGCGGCGTGGGCGGCACACCGGAACACCCCGTCGAGCGTGATCATGGACCCGCTGTGCCGGATGCGGGTGTCCACCACCCGCCCCGCGCCGGACGAGGCGCTGCACGCCCGGCACGAGTACGACATCGACGGGCGGCTGCTGTCCATGACGGACCCGGTGGGCCGGCCCGCCGCCCGGTTCAGCTACGACCTGTTGGGCCGGGGCTGGTGGACCTGGGCGCAGGACACCGGCGCCATGGTGACGGTGCGGGACGCCGCGGGCGAGCCGGTCGAGCACCGCGACGCCAAGGGCGGCCTGACCCTGCACGCGTACGACGTGTTGCGCCGGCAGGTGCGAGCGTGGGCCGCCGACCGGGCCGACGCGCCGACCACCCTGCGGGAAGTGACCGTGTACGGCGACGCCGGCCTGCCCGCGGCGGACGCGGCGGCCCGCAACCTGCTCGGCCGCCCATGGCGCGGCTACGACGAGGCCGGCCTGGTGACCTGCGAGGGCTACGACCTGGCCGGCCGACTCACCGGCAGCACCCGGCAGTTGCTCGCCACCGACGTGCTGCTCTCCGCCGGTGCCGACGGCTACGTCGTGGACTGGCAGCCGGCCGCCGGGCAAAGCCTCGACCAGCGGGCGGGCGCGCTTCTCGACCCCGAGGAGTACGCCACCGCACAGACCCACGACGCGCTGGGCCGCCGCACGACGGTCGTATGCCCATCCGACGTGGAGGGACGACGACGCGTCCTCCGCCTGCGCTACGGCCGCTCCGGCGCGTTGACCGGTGTGGACGTCGACGGCACGCCGTACCTGCGGCAGATCCTCTACAACGCCCGGGGACAGCGGGTCGCCGCCTGGCACGGCAACGGCGTCCTCTCCCGCTACCGGTACAGCCGGACCACGCTGCGGGTACTGCGCCAGCACAGCCAGGCGGCCACCATGAGCACCGCCGACGGCGGCATGGTGACCTGGACCCCCACCGGCCCGGTCCACCAAGACCAGGGGTACGACCACGACCTGGTGGGCAACGTGCTCGCCGTGCACGAACGCAGCCCCGGCTGCGGCGTGCCGGGCGCCACCCCGGACGCGCTCGACCGGCTCTTCGGCTACGACCCGCTGTACCGACTGACCGGCGCCACCGGCCGCGAGCACGTGGACCCGCCACCGGCACTGTGGTCGGCCGCGCCGCGCGGCGCCGACCCCACCGCCACCCGGGCCTGGACCCAGACGTACGACTACGACCCAGTCGGCAACCTGATCCGGGTCGCCCACAAGGCGGGCGGGGGCGGGTGGACCCGGACGATGACCACGGCGCCCGACGGGAACCGGGTGGTCAGCCTCGCCGTCGGGCAGACCACCGTCGGCTACCGCCACGACGCCTGCGGCAACCTGGTCCAGGAGGCCGACAGCCGCCACTTCACCTGGAACGCGGCCAACCAGCTCGTCGCCTTCCGCGTACAGGCCGACGGCGCGCCGACCCCGTCCCGGTCCAGCCAGTACCGCTACGACGCGAGCGGCGCGCGGGTGCTGAAGCTGACCCGCGACCAGGGCGGCGGCACAGAGGTCACCGTGTACGTCGACGGCGTCTTCGAACGGCTAGTGGTGACCGGCCCGACCGGCGGCGTCGACCGGTACGACGAGGTGCACCTGACCGACGGCACCACCCGGCTGGCGGTGCTGCGGGTCGGGCCGCCGCTACCCTCGGACGCCCGGCCACCCGTCGCGTACCACCTCGTGGACCACCTCGGGTCCGGCGTCGCCGTGCTCGACGAGCGGGGCGACCCGGTCAACCGGGAGGAGTACACCCCGTACGGCGAGACCAGCTTCGGCAGCTACGCCCGCAAGCGGTACCGCTACACCGGGCGGGAACGCGACGAGGAGAGCGGACTGGCCCGCCACGGCGCCCGGTACTACGCGCCCTGGCTGGGGCGCTGGATCAGCGCCGACCCGGCCGGCCAGGTGGACGGCACCGCCCTGTACACGTACGTGCGGGGCAACCCGCTGCGCCTGGTGGACAAGTCCGGCCTCGCCTCGGTGCCCACCCAACTGGGCACCGGCACCATCGCCGACGGCCAGCTGGCCCAGCTATGGGACAAGGCCGTCAACCAGGTGATGAAGTCAGAAAAGGGCGGGGAGAAGTTCGTCAAGCTGGTCCAGGAGGCGTACGAGTCCAAGGGCATGGGGTCCAACAGGGCCGGCGGCACCGCGATCAACGTGGCGCGGGAGACGTACTCGAAGGTGCGGACCGTGTTTGGCCAGTTGGCGGAGGCGAAGGGCACTTCGCTCAAGGGCGTGCAACTGCATCACCTGTTCGGCAAGGACGGGCTCGGCGGCCTCGCGCACAACCCGTGGGGGGCGCTGGACCCGACCGGCCTCAAGGCGGTCACCGGCAACGCCGGCACCCCGGGGACCCTGCACAACATGCTGCACGAGGCGGAGGCGGCGTTGAAGGGCAAGCCGGCGGAGATGGTCGGCAAGCTCTCCAGGAATGTCGGTGAGGCGGCCAAGGACCTCGGTGAGGGCGCCCAGCGGATCGGACGCTCGCCCGCGGCCGCCGGATTCACCCGGCTCGGCACGATGATCGGCATCGCCGGTGGCGTCGGCACCGCCGTCGCCGGCGTCCAACTGGCCTCCGACCTGCGCGACGGCCGGACGGTGGACGCCATCGGGCACGGGTCGCAGGTGGTGGCCGGCAGCTTCGACCTGGCGGCGATGGCATCGTCGGCCGGCGGCGGGGCCGCCGCCGGCACCACATTGACGACGTCGGTGGTCGCGGCTCCGGTGGTCGCGGTCGGGGGTGCGGTGGCCACCGGCTTCGCGGTCGGCTGGACGGTCGGCGGCGTGATCAATGACCATCTCTCCGCGGACACCCAGCACGCTATCGGTGGCACCGTGAACGAGATCGTCAACGAAGGCGGCTGGAAGCTGCTGTTCACCCACCCCTTTGGCATCGGTATGTAGCGGTGCGCGTGCCGGCGGCGCCCGCCGGCCGCCGGCACGCCCCGCTACAGCCCAGCCAGGGGTCGCGATCGACGGTGCAGCCGTCGGGCGCGGTGGTGAGCGGGTCCCGGGTCCCGGACGTCGAACCGGAACGTCGTTGACCCGCGCGGTCCGCAGCCGTACCCGATCCGGCGTGTCCGCCACCGGCGCGGTCTCGGCCACTTGGCCAGCAGCGTCGACTCGGTCAGCGCCAGCCAGACGGGTTCGGCGGCCAGTTCACGCACTATTGACGGTCGCTCTTAGTTGGCCGGTTTGATCTGGGCGACGGTGTTGCCGCCGAACTCGGCGACCCACAGCTGGCCGTCTACGGCCGCGATCTGGCGCGGGCCCTTGATGTCGGCTACCCGCCCGGTCACCTCGCCGCGCTGCGGGTCGATCCGGACGAGCTGGTTGTCGCCGATGCTGCCGACCCAGACCGAATCGGCGGTCACGGCGACGCCGTCGAGCTGACGGCCGAGGTTGGTGAACCGCTTCTGCACCGTCCCGCTGGCCGGATCGAACTGGGTGAGCCCTTCCCGGTCGGTGACCCAGCCGGAGCCGAAGCCGAACGTGACCTCGGACGGGTTAGGGCCCGCCGTGACCTTGGCGGTAACCCGACCGCTCGCCGGGTCGATCCGCCACAGCTGGTTACTGGACCCGTCCAGGTCGGCGACCCAGACCGCCCCGCCGTAGGCGACCGGGAACCCACCCTTCAAGCCGTCCACAGCGATCGTCCGGACAACCTTCCTGCTACCGGGGTTGATCACGCTGATCGTCGAGTCGCCCTGGTTGACCACCCACAGCTGCCCTGCCACCTGGGCGAAGCCGACCGGGGCGGAGCCGACCGGGATGGTGGCGTCGGGCCGACCGGTGACGGGGTCGATCCGCAGGACGGCCGACATCCCGTAGGCGGCGGCCCAGACGCCGGTGCTGTCGGCGCCTACGGACAGCGGGATCGGCGTCCCGGACAGCTGCACCGTCCGGGCCAGTACCCCCGTACGGGTGTCGATCTGAGCGACCGCAGCGCTGCCGTAGCTGCCGACCCAGAGGGCCGTCGACGTGGCGGACAGTCCGTCCGGATTGGACATCACCGGTACGCGCCGGACGACCTCACCAGCCGCAGGCAGCTCAGCGCCGCCGATGGCGGGGTGCGCCGACCGGGCTGACGGTGCCCTGGTCGGCTTCAACGCGCAACCCGTGACAGCGAGCAGGATGGACAGACCGAAGGCCAGGACACGGCACATGCCGTCATGCCTACGGGATGCGACTCTCCGGGTACATCGGATCACTGGGCCTATATCCAATTGAGACCTTCGATCCGACGCCAATAGGCCCCGGGTGTCACTTCGCGGGTAGCGCAGAGCCGGGAAAGCCTCGGCAGGGATGCACGCTGTAGTTCAGGGTGCCGGCCTGGATGGCAGGGTCACCATCCATGATCTTGCGTACCTCGTCCGGCCCGTCAACGAAGATGCCGATTCCGGCCAGGCCGGTCTCGTCCCCGACCGGGCAGACGATCGGCAGCACATCGTCGGCTTGCACTTCCATGTTGCGCCGCCGATGTTCCCAGATGATCTTATCCGTGCCTTCCATTCCGTACTTGTCGGTGCGGCGGAGCATGACCATGGTGTATGAGACCGCCTTGGCCAGCCGCTCGCGCATCATTTCGTCGGTGTAGGTGGTCATGCCTGCTCCCTTGCCGTGAATCGTGTTCATCGGTCGCTGCCGGGTCGGGACGGTGTCGCTTCGGCCGCAGTCGCGAAGTGGCGGAGGATGGTGGCCCAGCCGGTGCTGTTTGCGCCGCTTGTGTAGCCGCCGGGCAGGGCGCAGTCCTCGGCGGTTTCTGGATCGCCGCAGACAACCCACAAGCAGCATTCGAAGCACTCACCGGAAGCCGACGGGTGGCAAGCGGCAGCCGGACGTGTCACTCACGTGGAGTGATCCCCTGAGACCGGACACCTGCACCCGTTCGCGGCACAACCGGTGTCCGCATCCCGGGGGAAACCTCTCTAGACGGTCAGTGGAGACGGGCCCGCAGGTCGGCGATCCGATCCGCCGCGGCGATGAAGCCGGCGGAGTCGAGCTGGCCCCCGGTCTGGGCGTTGACCAGGGCGGCGGTGGCGGCTTCGCCCTGGCTGACGTCACGGGCGGAGCACAGGATGAGGTCCATGCCGGCGGCTGCGGCGGCGACCGCGCGCTGGCCGGTGCTGCCGTAGTGGGCCAGCGCACCGGCTTCCAGGGCGTCGGTGACGGTCACCCCGGTGAACCCGATGCGGCCGCGCAGTTCCTGCCTGACCACGGTCGGCGACAGGCCGGCTGGGCGGTTCGGGTCCAGCGCCGGGTAGATGGCCCAGGACACCATGACGAGGTCGACGCCGATGGTGACGGCGGCTGAGTACGGGAACTCGTCGGTGCCGCGCAACCTGGCCAGCGACTGGGACAGGGTGATCGGCCGGGTGTCGGTGTTCTGGGCCGTTGCCGCCCATCCCAGTCCGGGGAAGTGCTTGGCGGTGGCGGCCACGCCGGTGCGCTGTTGGGCGGTGATGAACGCCTGCCCCAGGGGCGCGACGGTGCTGGGGTTCGCGCTGTAGGAGCGCTGGTACTGGTCGATGAAGTTGCCCGCAGTGGAGTAGACGTCGAGAACCGGGGCGAGGTTGACGTTCATGCCCACTGCGGCGAGGGTGCGGCCGGCTCCGGTGCCCGCCGCGGCCGCCGCGGCTACCGGATCGGCGGACTGGCCGATCTGCTTCTCCGACAGCGCGGGCGCCCCCGACAGCCGCCGGATCAGGCCACCCTCCTGGTCGACCATCAGCAGCAGCGGCACGTGGACCGGGCTTTGCGCCTGGGCTCGTCGCAACTGGGCGATCACCGAGCTGATCTGGGCGGTGCCGGCGATGTTCTCCCCGAAGAAGATCACCCCGGCGGCCTCACCGGCGCGGATGATCCTCAACAGGCTCGCCGGTGGGGTCAACCCGGGATAGGAGTAGATGATCCGCTGCCCGGCCAGTTGCCACCTGGTCAGCCCGGCCGACCTGGTCGGTGTCGGCACCGACGGTACCGACGCGGGTGACGTGCCAGGGGCCTTCGTGGGCGGCGGTGTGGTCGATGTGGACGGCGATGCCACCCGTCCGCCACCCGACCCACCGGGCGCGGACCAGATTGAGCGTGCCGCATCAGGGGCGGACGGCCCGGGCGTGGGGGCGTGCGCGGACTGGCAGGCGACCATGGCAAGGCCGAGCGTCCCGGCCGCCAGAACGGTGCGAACCTTCGCCGCTGGGTCCATGACCACCTCCGCGTAGCCCGCACCGATCCCGGTGCGCCAAACGGGACCCGACGATCAGTCGACGGTGACCGGTCTGCGGTGTTCCGATCTCATCCGCGGGCGGCGATGAACGGTGCATCCGCTCCGGCGGCGATCGCCAGCGCCGCGCCTGCGGTATGGGTGCCTCCCTGTGTCACCGGACCCCGTGCGGCGGCTCTGTCAAGCAGTATGTGCGGGACATTCGTCGGTGACTAGTGCGCTGACCAAGAACGTTCACCGGGGTCAAGGCTCGGGCGTAGCCCGTGTCGGCTCATCGCGAGGCGTTCGACGAGATCCGCCATCGACGTTGCCTCCTACCCACGTGCCCAGAACAGGCACAACGCGTCCCGCAACGCCACGTCGGGGTCGAACTGCTTGGTTCTGGCCACGCCCGCAGCCCACCTGACGGGAGAACGTTTCGATAAAGGAAAGCCGGGCTCGGCCGTCGTTCCACAGGGATAGCCAGGGGGCTGTGTCATCGGTCGACCTCCAGGGTGTAGCGGATCTTTGCCGAGCCGTGAGCACCGAGCCGGCCGTAGAACCGGCGTGCGCCATCGTTCCAGGCCGGTGTCTGCCACTGCATCTGACCGCAGCCGGCCCGGAGAACGACGGCCTGAAACAGTCGCCTGCCCCAGCCGCCGCCCCGATGCTCCTCGGTCAGGAAGAGGCAGTCCAGATGCAGGTATTCGCCACCCGACCAGGTCGAGAACTCCCGGCTGAAGGTTGCGTAGCCAGCCAGGCGTCCGTCGATCGTTTCGAGCACGAGGCAGCCCAGCCGCGGCTCGGCGCCGAACAGGGCCTTGCGTAGTCGGTCAGACAGGTCGGCGGCGACCGGCCCGCTGCGTTCGTATGCGGCGTGGGCGGCACACAGGTTCACCAGGTTCGGCAGGTCGGCGGGAGTGGCCGGGCGGATGCGCATTAGCCGCCGTTGCCCCGGTGGTGCCGCCAACGGTGGCCGGACCTGCCGTCCGGCCACCGTCGGCGATCCCTCAGCAGCCGCACGAGGCGGCCAGGGCGGGAGCGGTCAACGCGTCCACGGGCCGGGTGACGGAACCGTTGAGGGTCTCCACTGCCAGGCCCTCACGCACCCAGTACTCGTACCCACCGATCATCTCCTTGACCTGGTACCCGAGTCGGGCGAAGGCGAGTGCGGCTCGGGTCGCACCGTTGCAACCGGGCCCCCAGCAGTACGTCACGACGAGCGAGCCAGGTGGGACGACATCGGCGGCGCGGTCCGGGATTTCCGCAGTAGGCAGGTGAAGTGCGCCCGGGACGTGCCCCTGGTCCCACGCCTCGACGCTGCGCGAGTCGACGACCACCAGGTTGGGGAGGTGGGCGTGCAGGTCGGCGTGTACGTCGCTGACATCGGTCTCGAAGGACAGCTTTGCGGCGAAGTGCGCCGCGGCCTCGTCGGGCCGGGGCGGGCGAGTGGAGAAGGAAGCGGACATGTGTTGATTCTCGATCGGCGGCTACCCGATCGGCAGTGGCGTTCACGCCGATACACGCTAATATTTCGCCATGACGGCCGTCACTTTTCACACCGGTGTCCGTCCACGCGTGACGGTCCTGGCCTACGACGGTATGTCGGCTTTCGAGATGGGGATCGTGACCGAGGTGTTCGGCCTCGCCCGGCCGGAGCTGAACGTCGGGTGGTACGACCTGACAATCTGCGCCGAGCATCCGCGTAAGGTCCGGCTCCTCGGTGGTGCCACGCTGAGCACCGACCACGGGCTGACCGCGTTCGCCTCGGGGGACATCGTGATCGTCCCAGGTGTCAGCGACGTGCGTGCCGACGTGTCGCCCGGGCTGGTCGCCGCCCTCCGCCGGGCCAGCGCGCGCGGTGCTCGGATCGTATCGATCTGCTCCGGCGCCTTCGCGCTCGCGGCGGCCGGGCTGCTTGACGGCCGCCGCGCGGCGACCCACTGGCGGTACGCGGACCTGTTGCGACAGCGCTATCCGAGGGTGCGGGTCGACCCCGACGTGCTCTACGTCGACGAAGGTGACGTGCTGACCGGCGCCGGCAGTGCCGCCGGTCTCGACCTCTGCGTGCACCTGGTGCGCCGGGACTTCGGGCCGAGCGTGGCCAACGCCGTTGCCCGGCGGCTGGTCATCCCCCCGCACCGCGACGGCGGCCAGGCCCAGTTCATCGAGACACCGGTCATCGACGACATTGACGACAGCCGGATCACCGAGAGCATGACCTGGGCCCTGGCCAACCTGGATCGGCCAATCACGGTAGACAGGCTCGCTCGACACGCTCACATGTCAACCCGCACCTACCTGCGCCACTTCCGGCAGTGCAGCGGCACCAGCCCGATCCGTTGGCTGATCAGCCAACGGATCCAGGCCAGCCTGCCACTGCTTGAGACCACCACGCTCTCGATCGACGCGATTGCCGCAACAACCGGCTTCGAGACCGCAGTGACCTACCGGCATCATTTCCTACGGGCGATGCACACCTCGCCATCGGCGTACCGGCGGGCGTTCCGGTCCGCCGCACCGGCCGACGCCGCTTCACCCTGAGCCAGCGCAACCGGGCCGCCGGCCGGACGCTTCAGCGCGCCTGTGGGGAGCAGCCGGCGGTGGCCGGAACCGCTCGGCGCGCCTCACCGAGCGCGTCGACCACGGCAGCTATGTCGTCCGCGGTGGTGCGGTGGCTGGTCAGGCACATCCGGATCGCGGCGCGACCGTCGAGTAGCACCAGGCTGATCCAGGCCCGCCCACCGCGTACCACGTGGTCCACCACCGCCCGATGCCACTGTTGGCTGGCGACCGGACCGAGCGCGTCGACGGCCGGATCCACGACGCACACCAGCGGCAGCGGTGTGTCGTTGACCCGGAGCCAGCCGCCCTCGGCGAGCCGTCGGGCCAGCAACTCGCCGAGGGCGACGTCGCGCTCGAGCTGTGCAGCGTAGGCGGGCCGACCGGCGACCGCCAAGGCCAGAAAGGCCTTCAGGCCGGCGAACCGGCGCGACCACTGGACGCTCGTGGTGTACGGGTCACTGGCATCCTCGTTGTCCACCGGCATGTACCCGGTGCTCACGCGGAAGCTCGAGGTCAGCGCGGACGGATGCCTGGTGAGAAACATGCCCGCACCCATCGGAGCGGACAACCACTTGTGGGCATCCACCGTGACGCTGTCCGCCTGCTCGATGCCGGCCAACAGCGGACGAAGCCGGTCCGACAGCGCCACCGCACCGGCCCAGGCGGCATCGACGTGAAAATGCATGCCCGCATCACGGGCCACCCCGGCCAACTCGGCCAGCGGGTCCAGCGCACCGCTGCCCGTTGTCCCGGCTGTCCCGACCAGCAGAAACGGCAGCCGGCCCGCTGCCCGGTCCGCGGCGTGCATCAGGCGTAGCCGACTCACGTCGAGGCGGTACGACGCATCGACCGGCACCAGACGTACAGCGTCGCGGCCGAGGCCGGTCAGGTGAGCGATCTTCAGCCAGGCGAGGTGACTCTCACGCGAGGCGTACAGCACCGGAGGGCCGGGCACGGACGCGATGCCGGCATCCGGGTAGGAGGCGAAGCGCCGGGTCAGCGCGATCACGACGGCAGTGAGGTTCGCCTCCGCCCCACCGGTGGTGAAGCTGCCGGCGCTGGTATCAGGCAACCCGAGCCACTCGGCGAGAATCCGCAGTACGTGTCGCTCGATCTCCACCGCGGCGGGCGCATGGCTGTACGCGGCGAGCTGCGGGTTGAGCCCCGCCGCCAGGAGATCGCCGGCGACCCCGGGCCAGGTCGGTGTCGGGTTGAACAGGCCGAAGTAGCGCGGGTGGGTCGGATGAACGCTCCACCGGACCAGCATCGTGACCACGTCACGAAGGACCCGATCGGCGTCCTGGGCGGTGTCGAAGTCGTAGTCGACGAGCCAGTCCCGAACCGTCTCGGTGACCAGAGCCGGATTCGCAGGTGCCACCGGCACCCTGTCGATGACCTGGGCGTGTCGCACCACCAGCTCGGTGGCCAGGGCGAGAAGTCGGGCGCCCTCATCGGCCCCCAGGTCGAGCGGTCCGGGCGCCCACAGCGACCGGTCAGGCGTTGCCCTCTGGGTGTTGATTTCCATCATGACGCGTTTCCCCTCGCCCATTCCCGTTGTTCAACGGCCTGACGGAGACGGTGACCTTCTGGATCCGCAGGTTCAGCCGGGCTGCCGTGCGCAGGGCGGCCGCCATCTCGGTGGGCGTGACATCGCGGAGCGACTGTGCCTGCTCGTCCGGCGTCCGGGCGCCGATGGTGCCGTCCGCCGCAACGACCCAGTACGAACGTTGCCATTCCCATCCTTCTTTTCAGTGCAGGAAGGTAAGTGCACCAGCCCGTTTGTCAGCGGCTGAACCGCAGTGCCCTGCTGCGCCGCCGAACTGCCCTGGGAGCCGGCCAGGGCCGCCCGGCTCAATCCGGGCCAAGGTTGGTATCCGGTGGCCGGGCGGACAGCGCGGATGACGGTGGCCAAGGGGGTACCTCGTTCAGGCTCGGTTGCCACCAGCTTGCGCTGAAGGGTTGGCTCTCCGGCAGTGGCGCGGCGGCCATCATCTGGGAAGATCTGGCCACGACCGCTGCCTTGGCGCAGGTAATCAGCACAAGCGGCGAGACCGCCGGTGGCAGATCGGACAGTCGAGGTGTTCTGTCCGGAGACATCGAGGGGTGCGGCTGAGGGTGGTTGGCCGCCACCGAGGGCGGTGTGGGCTCGATGGTTGGGCAGAAAGCCTGGGACGACAGCCAGTCGGGATCACTGGACTTCAACACCATGGACCGCGACACCGAGCGGACCGGGGGGTGTTTAGATCCAGACCCGAGAGGTCCCGCTGCGGTGTCACTGCCGCGCGGGCAGCCGATGGGGGAGCCCGCCAGAGCGCGTCGAGGACACCGCCGCACGTGCGGCCAAACCCCCTCGACACTGCAGCTTGACCAATACGGACGAGCCAGTCGGCTTAGCCCCGGCGCTGAGTCTGAGGCGCACCGCCCGGAGATGATCGCTCCCGCCACTTTTAGCGAAGACTCCACGAACGCCAACTGCGGCTGGAGTACCAGGCGCGAGGCCCGTCACGCCGGCTTCCCGTCGTCAGCCACGCGCTGATAGAACGATCTTGCCTCCGACGCCTCCGGCTTCGAGGCGGCGGTGCGCAGTCGCGGCCTCGGCGAGCGGCCAGACATGCTTCACGTCTGGTCGCAGGCCGGTGTCGACCGCTGCGGACAACCGGTCCAGCACCTCGCGACCGGGGCGCATCAGCACACCGTGGATGCTGATGTTGCGGTCGATTGCCTCGTTGAAGTTCCCGTCGAGGTCGACGATCGTCGCGGCGTGCCCGCCCTCGAGGACGTGGGGTAGCGACGGCAGCAGCTGGCCACCCACGAGATCGACCACGGCGTCGACGCCGTGCCCGAGCTCGGCTGCCGCAGCGGCGGGCACTGATTCGCTGGCGCGGTCGAGCCACAGCTCGACACCGAGATCGATCAGACGCTGCCGGTCGTCGGGCCGGCTCGCCGCAGCGACTCGAATGCCGCGAGCGACGGCCAACTGCACAAGCAGGTGCCCGACCCCGCCTGTCGCGCCGTGCACCAGCAGCCAGCCGCCGCGCGACAACGTCAGCCGGTCCAGCGTTTGCAGTGCCGTCGCTCCGGCCAGCGGAAGTGCCGCCGCCTCGATCGCGCTCAGCGCCGCAGGGCGGGGCGCGAGAAAGCAATGCGGCACCGCGATCTGCTCCGCGTAGGCACCCCAACGGGTGCTGCGGACCGGCAGTAGCCCCCATACACGATCACCGACGCGCAAGTCCGTCGTACCAGTATCGATCGACGTGATATCGCCGGCGAACTCGTAACCCACCACGTACGGCATGTCGACTCCGGCCCAAGACGGATCGCCCCGGTTGCCCGCGTCGACAGGATTCACGCCCGCTGCCACGATCGCGACAACGGCGCATCCGCGCGAACGATCCGGCGCCGTGAGATCGCTGACGCGCAGCACGTCGGGCGAGCCCGGAGCATCGATCACAACTGCACGCATCGGCCGAGTCTCGCACGAGCGCCGGCCGAACTCGACGTGCTGATCATCATGTTGGCTGGATCAACCCGATCACATTCTTGCCGTCCGCGTAAGGTCGTCGCTGTCGATCGGGCAGGGGTGTTCGTCGCCGGGTCGGACCTGTGGAGGACCCGTAAGCCCCCGACACACCGGGGCACGGACCTACGAAGCAGGAAGAGAATCACCGAGATTCTCCGAACGGTTGTCCTCCAGTTCGGCGATGCGGCGGGACAGGGTGGTCGAGGACGGTCCGATCGCCCGGATCGCGTGCGCTCTCCAACGGGATCAAGTGGGAGTAGGACGCTGAATGGGAAGCCGCGTGCGGCGGCGCACGGCGGGCTCGGCTGGGGCGGCCGGTGGCCAGACGGGGTGTCCCGAGCGTTGTCGCGACGCTACGATGAACGGCGCTGCAACCGCCGATCCTGGCGGCCTCGTCCGTGTCTTCCCCCGGAGGCCCCGTGCCCGCGAGCGATACCAGCCAGCCGCTGGGAGATCCCCGACTGGACACCACCACCGTCTCGCTGGCGCGTCGGTGGAACTACTGGCTCGGCGGGAAGGACCACTTCCCAGTCGATCGGGAGTCGGGTGACCGGATCGCCCAGGCGTACCCTGCGATCCGCGGCGCGGCCCGTGAGGGCCGCGCCTTCCATGGCCGGGCCATCCGGCACCTCGCCGGGGAGGCCGGCATCCGGCAGTTCCTCGACATCGGCACCGGTCTGCCCGCACCCGACAACACGCACGAGGTTGCCCAGGCCATCGCCCCCGAGTCCAGGGTGGTCTACGTGGACAACGACCCGATGGTCCTCGCCCACGCGCGAGCACTCATGGTCGGATCGGCCGAAGGCGCCACCAGCTACATCGACGCTGACCTGCGGACCCCGGCCGCCATCCTCGCCGCCCCAGAACTGGCCGCGACGCTGGACCTGCGCAAGCCGGTAGCGATCCTCCTCGTCGCGGTGCTGCACTTTATCCACGACGACGACCAGGCCCGGCACGTGGTGGCGGACCTGCTCGAAGCGGTTGCGCCAGGCAGCTATCTCGTGGCGACGAACGTGACCAAAGACTTCCTCGAACCGCAGGCCGCCGCGGTGTTCGACGCGATGCTCGCCGCCGGGCACGTCGACACCCGGCCCCGCGACCGGGACACCTTCGCCCGGTTCTTTAGCGGTCTGGACCTGGCAGAACCGGGGGTCGTGCCGATCAGCGAGTGGCGCCCGGACCGCGACCAGCATCCCGTGCCAGCCGAGGTGTCCATGTACGGTGCAGTCGCCCGGGTGTAGCCGCCCTCGCACAGCGACCCGGCCTCGGATTACATGCCTTCGGGAGGCTGTCGAGTTGACCGAAGGGAGTTGGCGAAAGCATCCCATCAGGGCAACGACGGCCGGGACTGTGGTCCGTGCTGCTCGAAGGGTCTCCTATCTTGTCGTTTAACCCGTGCGCCGTTTACGAGCGGTGATGCTGAGGTCACGTTTGGCGGTTTTGCCCACGTCGTGGCGGGGCGCCGGTCGGCGGTTGGTGGATCCGGGTGGGCGTCCAGGACCCGGTCGTGCGGGTTTCGGCGCACCGGCGGGTAGGGCGCGAGCCTGTCGCGCAGCTTTCGATCTCCGGCTGTCAAGAGTTGTTGGTGCGGTTCACTCACTGTGGATGATCATGTGGAGCCGTGGCATACAACTTCATCTCCTGCAGCCCGGACGACTCGTCACTGCCCCGGCATGACTTGCGTGGGTGGCTGCCGCCGCAGCATCTGTGCTGGCAGGTTCTGAAGGTCGTCGGTGAGCTGGACCTGTCGGAGTTTCTGCGCGGCTATCGCGCCGATGGACAGGGCGCGGCGGCGTATCCGCCGCAGGTGTTGCTGAGCTTGGTGCTGTACTGCTACTGCAAGGGCGTGCGCTCGTCGCGCAGGATCGAGGCGGCCTGCCTCGATGATGTGGGCTGCCGGATCATCACCGGCAACCAGCACATCGACCATGCCACCGTCGCGCGTTTCCTGCGCCGTCACCGCGAAGGCATGAAGGCGCTGTTCGTGCAGGTCCTGGCGCTGTGCGCCCGGCGCGGGCTGGTGGACCTGTCCGCCGTGGCGGTGGACGGCTCACCGATGCAGGCGGCCGCCGCCCGCTCCACCAACCGCGGCCTCCACTCCCTGGAGACCATGATCGCCGATGGCGAAGCCGAGATTGACCGGTTGACGGGTGACACGGACGACCCAGCAGCCGCCGCACACAGCACCCAGCAAACGGCCGCCGGCAACTGCCTGCGGCGGCTGTCCCGGCTCGGCGACCGCCTGGCGCGAGCCCGGATGGCCCGGGACAAGCTGCATGACCGCGCGCTGCCCTCAGCCGGCGAGATCCGGATCAAGGTCGAGGCCGCCGAGCGGATGGTGGCCAGGGCCACCCAGCGCCTGGCCGAGGTCACCGCAGCCCAGCAGGAGCGGCTGGCCGACTACGCCCGTCGGAGCCTGCAGGACCAGGCCGCGGGGCGGCGGCGCGCCAGCGGACGCCCACCGGTTGCGATCGAGGCCAAGACCAAGGTCGTCCGGCAGCAGGCCCGGCTGGCCGGGGCGCAGGCCGGGCTGCACCGTGCGCTCAACCCCCGGCCGATCCCGTCTGCGGCGGCCAGGGCCTCACTCACCGATCCGGCGTCGCGGCTCATGCTCGGCAAGCACGGCGGCTACGTGCAGGGCTACAACGTGCAGATCGCCTGCTCCCGCAACCAGGTCCTCCTCGCGATCGAGCTGCACGACAATCCGTCCGACACCACTGCCCTGATCCCGGTCATCAGACGTGTTCAGCACAACTACGCAGCCGCAGGGCTGACCAGCGACGTCGCAGCGTGGCTGGCCGACAGCGGATACGCCAGCACCGCGAACTTCACCGCCCTGGCCGATCTCCCGCTGCTCGTGTCGATCACCAAAGAGTACGAGCAGACCCACGCGACCACGCCACCCAGCCACGACGTCCCCGCCGGCCACCGCGACATGGCAGCCCGACTGGCATCCACCGAAGGCAAGCAGCTCTACGCCCGACGCGGCGCCCTCGTCGAACCAGGCTTCGCCCAGCTGTTCCAACGGTTCGGACGCCGCCTGCACCACCGCGGCACCAGCGACGTCGACGCCGAGATCAAACTACTCGGCGTCGTGCACAACCTGAACAAGATCTTTCGTCACGACGCCAGGCGGAAGACCGCTTGACAACTGAAGATCGAAAGCTGTGCGACAGGCTCGCGCTTTTCGCGCGTAGTTTCCGAAATCCTCGACGGACCCGGGCGGGGGTGAGACGGCTGGGTGCGGTGGGTCGTTCCCAGGGGCGGCGTAGGTCCGCGGCGAGGGGTCGGGCGAGGCGGAGTTGGGTGTGGGCGGCGATGATCAGCCAGGTCCAGCGGTCGGCCGCCTCGGGTGTGCGCAGTTTCGGTCGGGTCCAGCCGAGGGTCTGTTTGAACATCCGGAACGTGGTGGCGGAGCACCACAGCCGCACTGGCTTGTGGTCACGGTCGCCGGGTATGTGCTCGGCTTGCAGCCGGATCAGGGTGCCCTCGATGACGGGCAGTTCACCGTCGTGGTCGATCCTGCGGCGGGTCAACCGCGGGTGCAGCCGGTCCCAGCTGCAGGCGTTGGCGGTGCCGTAGCGGGTCGTGGCGGTGGTGGTGTGGTGCTGCGGCCCGGGCCAGGTGAGCGAGGTGTCCAGCTGGAACTCCGGTCCGTGTTTGGGTGGACGGCCGGTGGCGCCGGGCAGTCGGGGTGGCTTCGGTAGTCGTAGTACCCGGTCAGTGCGCAGGCGGCCCAGCAGTTTGCACCGGCAGATCGGCGAGGACGAACGCCAGTCGGGTGATGTCGTAGCCGGTGTCGGCGACGATCAGAATCTCAGGATCGCCATGGCGCCAGTGCCCCGCGGCGATGAGACGGCTGACAACGTCGCGTAGCTGATCGGCGGTGACCGCGGTGGCGTCGTCGGTCGGGCCGAGGCGCACCGCGTCCAGGATCGCCGTCCACGAGGTGCGCCCCGATTCCAGCGCGGCGACGAACGAGTATGGCCACCCGGGAATCAGCTGCGCCTGACCCTTCGCCCGGCCGTAGACGTGACAGAACAGCCGGTCCGCCGAGGTGGACGCGTCCGGGCGCAGCCAGTTACTGACATCGACCGCCAGGACGATCCGACCGTCCGCGGTCCTCGGCAGCGGGAGCCTGCTCAGGGCGGTCCGTAACCGGGCCAGGTCGATGCGGCCGCTGTTCAACCCGTCGTACAGCGCGCCGTGTCTACGCCGGTGCTCGGCCGTCAGCGTGAGATCGACCAGATTGCGCACCGGCCCATCCGCGCACAGCACCGCGTCGGTGAGCTCGAACAACACGTCCGCCCGCCGGACCAAGCACCGGTAGAAGTCCCGACGCAACCCCGCCAGCACCGATGCGGGGTCGGTCGTGGGCGTGTCGGGCAGTACCAGCCCGCTCAGGTAGTCCAAAATCGTGGCCACGGCCACCGCCTTGATCCTCGTGTTCTGCCAGGGAACCCGAAGATCATCAAACGGTGGCCGTCTTCCGTCTCCACGACACGCCGCGTCCACACAGGATCATCCACCCCGCCCGGACACCGGAGGTTAAAGAACAAGGTGTGCCACGAACGCAAGGAGGAGCTTGATGTAGGTAGAGCGACTTTATGCGGTGCTGTGCAGGAGATGAAGGTTGGCCCTTCGGAGTCGCCCTGCGGGGGGAGGTTCCAAACCGCCACATGC
>NZ_JAPFQV010000050.1:0-48653 GCF_033804685.1 Micromonospora sp. RTP1Z1 | reverse complement strand
GACAGATCAGTGCGATACGGACGGCGAGGAGTCGTCATACATCGATCATCGCGAACCGCTCCGCTCGAGCCCAGCAAGGCATCAACCGGCGTGTATTAGATCCA
This sequence comes from Micromonospora sp. RTP1Z1, assembly GCF_033804685.1. Taxonomy (NCBI): domain Bacteria; kingdom Bacillati; phylum Actinomycetota; class Actinomycetes; order Micromonosporales; family Micromonosporaceae; genus Micromonospora; species Micromonospora sp. RTP1Z1. Next base: position 48,549 of record NZ_JAPFQV010000050.1, on the reverse strand, counting down.
ACCCGACCAAGACGCCCTCTTAGCGCTGGGCTCGATGCCGGTCACGATGGCGCCGCGATCGCGCAGTGTCGCGAGCAGGGGGCCGGCTCCGCAGCCGACGTCAAGGATCCGCCGCCCGGCCACGTCTCCGGCCAGGTCCAGGATCGCGGGCCGGGTGTAGTAGCCGTTGATGAGGTTGGACTCGGTCTCGGCCGCGTACGCCTCGGCGAATCTGTCGTAGTCGTTGGCCACATCCTGGCCGGCAGGCCCGGAGGAGTGCTCAAGGTCAAGAGACATGCGGCCAATCCTGGCAGGTCTGATTGCTTCGGGGTGCGAACAGGGGCGAACGTTGCCTGACGCGGCAGTAGCCACAGCAGACGACGACTCGGCGGCAGTAGCAACGATTGATGCTGGCTGAGACGATCGGGTGGTGAGCATGCTCGCAACGCTCTGGCGTGCGATCCTCGGGCGCCCTCACGAGCTGGTCGAGACTCAGGTGTCCGACGCCAGGCAACGAGTCGTGGAGGCATTCGCCTACGAGCAAGCCGACCTACTTCGGGATCAGAAGGTGACGGAAGAGCAGGCACTCGCCGCCATCGCGGAGCGCTTCCCCGAGATGACGTCGAACGAGGTTGCTCATGCGCTTGCTCACGGCATGTTCTTAACCCGGTGATCAGGCACAGCGGAACGGGTCAACGGCAGGCGTCTGCCCGGACGTGCACACCGCACCACGTCGGAAGGTCGGCTGCCCATACCTGCCAGCCGCCGGCGTCTCGCCGGGTCTCGAACCGCGAGGGGTGGGCTGTGCCGCTCAAGCTGGTCTGTCCGCTCCACCAGATCGGCCGGACCTGCGCGGTCACGGTCGCGCGGTTGCGGCCCTGGTCCTCGACGTCGATCGGTCCGACCGTTTCAAGCTTCGACGGAGTCTTGGCGCGTTCCATCTCACCGCGGTACTGACGCCACTGCCGCAGCAGCTCGTCATGACGCCCGGCGACGAGAACCCGCGACAGCCCAAGCTCCTCGCCGCTGCTCATCTGGAGCACGTACACGTTCACCGCCGCGTCCGGCGACGCCTCGCCTCGCTCTGCCTCGGCTTGTCGGAGAACGGCCCACGACACCGGCACGGCGACAATCCCAGTACACAGCACCGCTACAAGCGATAGCACTACCCATGGCCAGTGACGGGGCGACCGGACCAACCCTCGATTGCGGCTCGCCGCTCGCCGGCCTGGGGGCGCTGGCGCCTCCCCGGGTTCCATAAGGGCAACATATGGCCTCTACGCGTCATCTGGCCATCGCCTGGGCTGGCGCTCATGCGCTTCTACGTACCGTGTACCCGTAGGTGCTCGGCGAAGGATTGGGTGAAGCTCTCCGGCGTGCATGTCCTCGTGGTTGCCGGTCTCCATGCCTGCGTCAGTCCTGGTGATCTTCCGCGCCGACGGCTCCCGTGAGCTCTACCCCGCCGACCGCATCCGCGTCGGTCGCTGACTGACCTACGCATTACGAGTCGGCCGCCGGTTGCTGCTCATCGTGGCCTTGGTCCTGGTCAACTTGCCACTGCGGGCCGCCGGTGTCCGCCATCGTTCGTCGGCTTGGCTGCTCGGCTGGCTGCTCGCGATCGGCCGCCAGACCGGGATTCTCGAGCAGTAGGTGTGGCCCCGGCCGCGTCCCGCGAGGATCTGCTCGTCCAACGATTGGTTGATTGACCGAGGACCCGTGGTGGCCTGCTTTAGTTGCGTTGAACGCGGGGCCGATCCTTGCCATGAAGCCAACCGCGATGATGTCTGGACGCCGGGTGGCAGTCGTTTCCAGCGGCGTGCCAGCTCACGTTTCCCAGGTCGCTGCCAGCAATGCGACCAGGGCCGTCATCGCCCGTTCGCCGGGCACCGCAGACCCAGCAGAGTCCACGACACGTCCGCGCGTCCGTGCAGGTCGGGCCGCCTGCCGGAGTGGACCACGTCGAGCCCGCACTCACGAGCCAGCACGATCGCCTCCCGGTCCGGAACGTCGTACATCCGCCGTCCCTCGGGCACGGGGCCGTGGCGCACTGAGAGGATCATCTGCCCGCCCGGCTCCAGCAGGTTCCCCAGCCGCCGCATCGACGTATCCCGCTCGGCCCAGTCCAGGTGCATCCACACGGCGGTGACCAGGATGAGGTCGAAGCGCTGGCCCCGCCTGCGAATCACCGCGAGGTCGGGCAGTGCATCGTCGACCCAGTCGATGTCCATGTCGGGGTGCAGGCGTCGGCCGTGGTTGCGAAGCTCGGCCGTCGGCTCCACGGCAACGACCCGGTGTCCGAGCGCGGACAACGCCGCGGCGTCCCGGCCGGTGCCCGCGCCGACGTCCATGACTTGGCTTGGCCGTTCCGGGAACAGGTGCAACACTTCGCGGTGCACTTCGCTGAACGACACGCTCTCGTACTGGCGGGCCAGCGTGTCGGCTGATTCGGCGTAGCCGCTGATTCCCCGTGGCACCCCTAAAGGGATCTTCTCCAGTCGAACGCTGGCGGTTGAGGCCTCCGCGGTCGCCGGTCGGCCCGCAACCGGGCGGCTCACGCGGCCGCCAGCAGGGCCGGCAGCTTGCGCATGTCATCGAAGACGACCGTATCTGGACCCTCCAGCCCTGTCGCTGGGGTCAGCCCGCCAGCGTAGCCGAAGCACCGCATGCCGGCGGCGCGGGCCGCCTGCACGCCGTAGCGGCTGTCCTCGACCACCACGCACGCCCGCGGCGGCACGCCCATCCGGGCGGCGGCGTGCAGGAACAGATCTGGGGTGGGCTTACCCCGGGCCACCTCGCTCGCGCTGAAGATGCGCCCCGAGAACCGGTGGTACAGGCCGGTACGGCCGAGAGTGTGCCGCATCTTCTCGTGCGAACCGCTGGATGCCACGCACGTCGGCGTCACGATCTCGTCGAGAGCTTCGACTATCCCGTCCACCGGAGTCAGCGCCACGTCGACCTCCCGGCGGTGAGCCTCGTCGAACCGCAGGGCCCACAGGGCGGCCGTATCGGCACCCAGGCGGGCGGCGATCAACTCACCGATGGACGCACTGGAGCGCCCTACGAACTGCTCGACGACCTCCGCCTCACTCACCGGCCAGCCCAGTTCGGCGCCCACCGCGACATTGACACGCACGGCGATGGGCTCGCTGTCGACCAGCACGCCGTCGCAGTCGAAGATGACTAGCCCAACCGGATCGATCATGCCGCGAGGGTAGCCGAGGCCGGAGGCGGCCGGCCCAGCCCATCCGCTGGCATCCGACACCCGCCAACGGTCACCACGCCACCTTGCAGGCCAAATATGTGACGGGATATGCACCCGGGACGGTGGCCGACCGGCTCGGCATCGCGAACCCTGGTATCCCTGAGGCCATCAACTGTCCCTGGTGTCAGCGACTGGCTGCTCGGCCTCGCGAAGGCACGAAGAAGGCCCAGGTCGTGATCGACGATCAAGCCGGTGACCTGGGCCTTCCTATGGAGCCGCCTGACGGAATCGAACCGTCGACCTACGCATTACGAGTCGGTTCCGGGCTGCTGGTCCACCGCCTGGTCCTCATGCCCGGTGCGGCGTTCGGGTCCGCGATCGTCCGCTCATGCTCGCCGGTTTGGCTGCTCGCTTGGCTGCTCGGCGGGCCCGTCGCACCGCAAAGCGGTGGTGAGATAGGCCCGCGGGGGTCAGCGGACTTTGCCCGGGGCCGCGACAATCGGCGCATGACCGAGTCCGATGTTGAACTGCTGCCTGGAGAGCGGCTCCTCTGGGAGGGCCGCCCCCTCCGCCATCGACTGTTCCGGGCACCGGACGCGCTACTGATCCCCTTCAGCCTCCTGTGGTTCGGGTTCGTCGTGTTCTGGGAGGCATCGGTTCTCACCGAGCGGACCGTCGGGGACCGGCCGCCGGTCTTCTTCGTGCTGTGGGGCGTTCCCTTCGTGCTGGTGGGCCTCTATCTTGTGGTCGGGCGGTTCGTCGTGCGCGCCGTGGCGTCCCGCCGCACCCGGTACGTACTCACCGACCTCCGGATCCTGGTCATCGGCGGAATGTCCGGCAATCGCACCACCTCGGCCTACCTGCGGTCCCTGCCACCGCCGGTCGTTGCCGAACAGCCAGACCGGTCGGGCAACCTGGCGTTCGGCGCCTTCCCCGGCATACTCGACCCCTTCACCCATAGGAACGGCCTGCGGGGATGGGCCAGCGAACCATCGAGCGATCCGGCGCTATGGCACATCCCAGAAGTGCGTCGCGTCCGCGACCTCATAGCAGGGGTTCAAACCGAGCGGGACCGACCAACTTTCCACGGCCACCAGGGTTGAAGGGCTCCCCGAAAGGGACGACCCCCGTCGGGGGATGAATAACAAGTTGTGCGCTCCTGGGGTTCGTAGCGGCTCATGTCGGGGAGCAGGTGCCGGCCGTCGTGATTCGACATACGGCACCGATCCGGATCACGGTCTTGCTGGCCGCTGCTGCCGACGCCTCGCTTACAAGGCGCTTTCGGCGAGAGTCGTAGCGTCCGCTGACGTCCACCGCGTTCAGGTCGGAGGCAACACCCGTCCGCGCTCGTCCGGCCTCGGCCGTCACCGTTGATGTCAACCACTGATGTCACGTCCCGCTGCTGCCGGCTTCCCCGGTCAAGCGAACGGGACCGGACCAACGCCGGGAAACGTGGGCTCGACCCGGAGCCCACGCGATCGCGGGCCCCACGCCGCCCTGTTAGCGTCGATCGGTGCCCGTCACCGTACCGGCGTCCCCTCAGCCCACCCATCGCGCCCGCCGGGTGGGCCTGGAACTGGTCTGGCTGGCGACCGCCCTGGCCGGGACGCCGGTCGTGGCCACCGCGGTGCTAGTCGCCCGGATGGACGAGATCCTGGCCTCGGCAGTGTCGCAGGGACGCGCCTTCCCCTTCACTGGCGAGGCCGGCGACCAGTCCGTGCTGCCGGTCCTGCTCGGGTACGCCCTGACCGCCCTCTTCCTCACCACCGCAGCGCTGGGTTACCTGCTCCGGGGGTGGGCCTACCATGACGAGCACATCGGGCTGGCGCTCCCGGCTGCGGCGCCGATCATCGTGATCGTCCTCTGCGCGCCGCTCGTCGCGCCGGTCGACCTCGCGCACCAGCAGTACACCCACGACCTCTACGGGTGGTGGTACTTTCCCTTCCTCATCGCCAGCGGGTGTCGTTCCCTGTGGTCCTGCCATCGGTGTCATGCCGGCTGTGACCATTGGAGTCGGTCGCGCAGCACAGCGTTCGCTGACTTTATGCTGACGCGGCACCTTCTGGTCCGTAGGTCACGGCGGCGCAGTCTCGTGCGGTGCCGTGCGACATCGGAAGGCACGGTTCGGACCCGTCGCGGCTCCTGCGGTCGCTCGCGTTGCTGTACTTCTGTGCTGTACGTCGATCACTCCGGCCGCCTGCGGCCTAAGATGTTGCCTTGCGCGTTCACGGGGAGGCGACATGCCTGAAGACATCAATGCGGCAAGCCTGATCGCTCTGGCTGATCGCCTCCGAGCCAAACCAGCGCAAAGCCATGAACGTCACGAGCTGGTCACCAGCTGCGAAGGTTTGCCGTGGCTCGGCCGTGTCCCGGCTGCCACCGAGTCGTGCATCAAGATTCTCGCCCAGACTGACCCGAAGACCCGCTCAATGCCATGCGAGCTCGGTATCTCTTCGATGGAGGTGCCCAGTGCCCTGACCACCTTCCGCCGTTGGTGGCCAAAGGCGGTCATCGCTATGGGAGATCCCGGGCAGCCCGATCCGCGGAAACCACCAAAGCCCGGCATCGTGCAGTGGCGTTTCGACGGTGTCAACGCGTCGCCGGCGTTGAACCCGCCGAGCACCGCTGGTTCTGCCGCTATCGCAGCTCACTTTGCCGGCCTGCCGTGGGCGCCACCGCCGATGATGTATGACGCGGCCGGTCCGCTTGCAGACATTGAGGCAGAGGACCTGCTGGCCAGCATGGTTCATCCGCCGCAGATGCCGGCAGGCCGATGGGATCGCCTGCCAGGCTTGTGGGAGCGCTACATCCAGGTGTGGTGCTGCCTGGGCCTGCTGCATCATCGACCGGAGCAACCGTGGCCGACATCGACCAGGCGACAAATGTTGATCGAGCTGGCCTACGGTGTCGAGGACTGGATTACCGAAGCCGCGCTCTATGCGCTAATCACCGCGGCTTGGGTGGACCCAGCATGCCGCTCAGACGTCGCCGGGTTGGTCGAGACCAGATACCTGATGATGCGTGAAGCGGCCGAGACCAGACCACTGACAATTGGCGTTTCCGTGGCGCAGCTGGTTTACATAACCCCAGGCATGCCAAACGAAACCCTTAACCATGCACTGGGTCTGACCGCTGCATTCCAGGAGTGGCCAGGCAATGGAAGCGTCTCGCTTGGCGGACCATCCGCGCCACCGCCGCGGCAAAGGTCGCTGCTGGACAGGCTTCGTCGCCGTTGACAGACCCGGGGCCGACCGAGCCCGAGCCCACGTGTACGGCTGGCTCACGAGGTGGGATCCGGCCGGCAGCGGAGCGCCAAGTCTTGAAAGCTGGTTCGGAGCTATGTTCACGGCGAGTTCAGTCGGTGGAAGCATTTGCCTCCACGAGTTCGGTGAATATCTCGGAGGGCTTCTTCCAATCGTGGATCTTACGCGGTCGGTCGTTGATCTCGGAAGCCACCATCGCCAGATATTTGGGGTCGGAGGTGATTGGGACGCCCTTGGGGAAGTACTCCCGCAGGATCCGGTTGGCGTTCTCGTTGCTGCCGCGTTGCCAGGGTGAGTGCGGGCGGGCGAAGTACACCGGCAGTCCGGCGGCGGTGATCCTCGCGTGGCCGGCCATCTCGGACCCGCAGTCCCAGGTCAACGACCGGGCCAGCTGCGGCGGTAGGGTCCCGGCGGCGGCGATGATCGCGTCGCCGACGGTCAACGCGTCCCGGCCGGTCAGCGGGACCAGGACCACGAACCGGGAGGTGCGCTCGACCAGCGTCGCCACCGCCGTCTTCCCGCCCTTGCCGATGACCAGGTCGCCTTCCCAGTGCCCGGGGACCTGCCGGCCCTCGACCTCGGCGGGGCGTTCGTCCAGGTAGCGCGGCTCACGGATCCGCGGCGCCGGCGCCGGACGGGCACCGCCACGCCGGGCCGTGCGGCCGGTACGCAGCCGGATCAACTCCCGCGCCAGAGTGGACACCGGCTGGGCGTACACCCACTGGTAGATCGCCTCATGAGACACCCGGTAAGCCTGATCGTCGGGGTAGTCGAACGCCAGCCGACCCGCGATCGACGCCGGTGACCAGCCCAGCCGCAGCCGCTCGCGTACCACCTCCTGCAGGCCCGGCGCCCGCTCGACCGCCCACGTCTTCGGCCTGCACCGGGCGACCGCCGCCGCCGCGTCGGCCGCCGCGGCCCGGTACCCGGCCCGGCCACCGTGCCGGGCGACCTCCCGCGAGACCACCGACGGGTTCCGGCTGATCAGGACCCCGATCTGCTTGTACTCCAGGCCTTCGGCCAGGCCACGGGATATCTCTTCACGGTCAGCCAAGGTCAATATTGCGCGCACGGCGGAACATCCTGTCCCACCGAACCATCAAGATCAAATGCTGCGACCGGCTGAACCTGCCCACTGCAGCTCCCGACCTACGAGTGGGCCGGAGGTACCACCATGCGAACCAACCGGCGACCATCGCCGGTGACCCGTTGTCGCTGCGTTTGGGCAGGTCAGCCCAATGACGCGGGACGTCAAGCTGTCGCCGATCGAGCGGCTGACCGGCGCCGATCTTGTCCGAGAATTCCTATATGAGGGATTGACGGCATCGGCGGCGCCGGCGGCCCGCTCCCGCATGGTGATCGAGATCGTCGCCCACCTTCATGACACGTTGACCGATCCCCTCACCACCGAGGCCGAGGCGTACGAGACGTTCGTACGGACCATCTCGATCCTGAACGTACTCCTTCCCGACGGGAGGAGACGATGACCGAGGACCACGCTCTCGACGCCGGGCCAGTGGTCCGGTTCTCCGAAGCCGAGAAGATCAACCCGTTCCAAGTGCTGATCGAACTCCACGACCAGGCCCTGAGACAGTCGTCCGGGTCGTCCCGGGCCGAGGCGTTGACGGAGTTGGCGCTCGCCGCCGCCGTGCTCTCGTGGTGGAGCCGATGGCAGCCGATCACGATCCACCGGGCGCTGCGGTGCGGAGCCGACCTGATGGACATCGCCGAAGCGACCGGGCTGGACCCCGGCGAGGTGGTCCGCCGCTGGGAGCGGTGGGCCGATGTCCAGACCCGCTTGGACATCGGCGGACGTCCCGCGGTCGACACCGTCGAGGTCCGGACCATCCGGGAGCGGATCCGGGCGGAGGTGGGCCGGTGACACCAACCCGGGTGGCCCGCAACATCAGCACCGGCGCCGTCGCCTCCATCGCCGCGTGGTCGTCGTGGAGTCACATGGTCGACGTCGCCCTCAAATTCGGCGAGCGACCAGAGGTCGCGTTCGTACTGCCGATCTCCGTCGACGGCATGCTCATCGTCGCCTCCACCGCCATGGTCGAAGACAAACGAGCAGCTAGACCCGTTCGCTGGTCGGCCCGGATCGCGTTCGCGGCCGGCGTCGCTGCCAGCGTCGGCGCGAACATCGCCGCCGCCCACCCGACCCTGGGCGCGCGGATAGTGGCGGCTTGGCCGGCGGTCGCGCTGCTGCTGGTGGTTGAGATGTTGTCGCGTGCGCGCCCGGCCGTAGATCCGCCTCGACTGGGCCGGACTGGAGGCGAGTCGAACGACGGCCTCAAGCAGCCCAGGTCCGCCAAACCCCCAGGCGCAGTACTTGCGTCGCGTGTTCCGTCGCCGGTGGCGGTGACCGATCATGCGGCCGGCAGCGATGGAAAGGCAAGCCCGGGTACGTCGAGGCAGACGCGCCGTGACAGGCGAAGTGAGCAGACAGCGGACCTGGTTGCCCGTGTGCAGGCCGAACGTCCGAGCGCGAGCCTGGCGGAGATCGCGAAGGCCGCCGGGGTGTCCGAGCGACACGTCCGCCGCCTCCTGGCGTCTGGGAAAGCTGGCGCGGCCACCCCGGTCCTGTAGCCAGAAACCGGCCGACATAGGAGGAACGTGAGGCGAGCGTCCCCATAGCCTTCTATGATCCATCGGCTACCCGGGGGCTCGACGGCTTCGGAGAGCCAGGCCGCATACACCCGCAGGGTTGTCGGTCCTCCGCGCCGTGGCCCAAGAGCGGCCTGGGAACAGAGTTCAGCGGCATAGGGACAGGCTCAGTTGGTGACGAAAAGTACGCATTTGTGCGTGAGTGGCACTGTCTCAGCCGTTGACCAACGGATCCAACAGTCGGCTGGGTGCACCGTGCCAAGAGATGGCTAGGACGTCTCGGGCACGGGTCGCTGAGACGAACAGTAGCGACCGGGCCTTGCGTTGCTCGAGCTCGTACCGCTGCGGGTCGGACCGGCGGTAGCGCTCGATGTAGGGACGTGGGATGGCACCCTTGCGCACCCCGATGATCGCCAGCCGCTGATACTCAAGACCCTTGAACCGGTGCATCGTCCCCACGTGAATCTCGCCGTCGCCGCGCGGCCCGTCCTTGGTGAGCTCGGCGCAGGTCAGGCCGCCCTGTGTCTCCAGGTACTCGATGACCTGGGTCAGCTGTTCGTGATCCGCGACCGCGACCGCGACGTGGCCGGCCGGGTCTTGGCGGGCACCATCGTTGTCGGTCGAGAGTTCGTCGCGCCATCCCTGTAGCAGTGCGCCGACGCCGGCCAGTTCGTCCGGCCAGTTCTGATATCCGGTGAAGGTCGGTGTGGGGCCGTGCAGGACGGACCGGTATCCGGACAGGTTGTCGACGCCGTCGTCGAGATCGTCGTAGACGGTCTTGTTGCCTTCGGCGATCCGGAGGGCGTGTTCCAGGATCTCGCGGGTGGTGCGGTAGCTGAGTGTCAACCGGCGTGAGCGGCCCCGAATGTTGATGCCCAGGGCACCTAGGGAGACCTGGTGGTCATAGATCCGCTGGTGGGTGTCGCCAGCGATGAAAAGGTCATTCGTGCCTGGCTCAACCATGGCGCGCAACATCTTCCAGTGAGCGGCGCGCAGGTCCTGGGCTTCGTCGACGACGACGTGCCGGTACCGGTACCGGTACGCGGGAGGCCGAGAGCCGGAGCTGTCGTCAGCCGTCGGAGGCGAGTTCCGGTAGCGCTCTGCTGCGGCAGCGCGTTCGATCTCGAAGCGGGCGGCGCGTTCGGCGGCCTGGCCCCAGGTCTCGGCGCCGAGCTTGTCCAAACGGGCGGCGAACTGCTCGATAAGCTTCCAGATCTGGCTGCGTTCCGGGCGGATGAGTGCGCGGCCACGCCCGCCGCGCCGGGCGCTGAAGTAGTCCGACCGGCTTCTCAGCGCCTGGCCGAGGATAACCTGCTCCCATTCGTCGAGGAGAAAGTCGGCCTCCCAGCGCTGTTCGTCGAGTTCGACGAGGAGCTGCCGCATCTCGATCATGGCTACCTGATCGCTGATGCGCTTGCGGCGGTTGCGCTGGTCGGTGTTCTCACCGATGACGCGGGCGGCGAGCTGGTCGATGTGCATGACGTCGACCCTCGCGAGCAGCTCCGGCTCGCTTATCAGGGAGGTGAGGCGGAGTCGCAGGTCCGCGGCGAGGTTGGCGGTGAAGGTAGTGAGCAGGATCTGCACGCCGTCGTCGGTCAGCTGCTCGGCGAGATGCTTGACCCGGTGCAGCGCGACGACGGTCTTGCCGGTGCCCGGACCGCCGGAGACCCGGGCCGGACCGGTGTATTCACGCCGAGCGGTCTTGGCCTGGGTCGGGTGCAGGTAGTGCTTCCAGCTACGGAAACTGCCCTCGTCTAGGGCGGCCTGCACGTCGTCGTCAATTGACGAGACATTGGTTCGGCTGACCGCGGTGGAGATGTCGGCGAGGTCCGGCTCAGTTGGCAGTTTGACCGGCCGGGTCACCTCTTCGAGCACTGAGTCGATGCTCATTCCTGCTGCGAGTCCGTAGAGCACGTCCTTGGACAGCAGTGGTGCACCCGAGACGAGTCGGTCGAGTTCCTCGTCATTGGTGACAGCCAAGGCCAAGTCGATGAGCTGCTCGGCAACGCCGAGGTCGCGGAGTTGGTCGGCGGTGTAGGCGCCGAGTAGGGGCGGCCGGTCTGGAATCTGGTCGGGCTCGGGGGTGGGAGCCGGCGTTGGAGTTACATCATCGGGCTCGGCCGGGGTGAGCGTGATACCGGCACGCCGTAGGGAGCTGTCGCCCATCACGGCGAGGTCGACGAACTCGAGCTCTCCGGTGACCCGGTTGACCGCGACCTGGAGTTCGTCGTACACGTCCTTGCGGTGGCGGACCGCGATGATCAACCAGTGCTGGCGGCCACGGTCATCGGTCTCGACCGGGATGAGCAATGCCCGGTACGACTGGTTGATCTTGGCGCGATGGATGCGGGAGTCACCCTTGAGCTTCTTCAGGTCCAGGCCGGGCTGGTCCGGGTTCTTCCGGAATCGGTGGCAGAAGTCGTAGAAAAGTCCCTTGACCGTCCGGTCGAGCTTGTAGAGCTCTTCCTCGGCCTTGTAGTGCAGGCTGAGCCGTGCGGTCATGATTCGGAGTCTTCCATGTCGGGCAGCAGGTCTTCGAGTTCGTCGAGGTGTTGGAGCCACTCGGCCGCGGTTCGCATCGTCCAGCCTTCCTCGGCGTAGGCCTCGTCACGGTGCCGTGCGTCGGTGTCATCACCGTGCATGGCCACTACTGCGATCTTGAGGTTCGGCCGGAGCCAGGCGAAGTCGACCTGCCAGCGACCGGTGCCGAGTTCGTAGCCGAACACGGGTGCGCGTTTGCCCCGGTCGGCCAGCCTGCGGGCGAGGACTCCGAGGTCGCCGCCACGCTCGGGCTCGTCGTCGAGGATCTCCAGGATCTCGTCATCCCACTGCCGGTCCCGCAGTCCAGGCGTTGCTGCTGTGGGTCCGTCGGAGCTGGCCGGCGGCTTCGGGGGCACCGTCCCGTTCAGCGAGTCGAGTTCACCGACGCCACCGCAGACGACGAGGGTGTCGAGGTCGAGTTCGGCGGCGGCGCTGTAGGCGAGCTGGACTCCGTCGCCGCCGGCGTACGCGAGGAACTGGGTGAGGTTCGTCCAGTACAGCCAGGAGCGCCAGCGTTCCCAGTGAGCGTCGTCCTTGAGAGCGGTGTCACGGTCGTCGAGAGCGGCGAGCGCCGTCCAGCGCGGGTGATCCGGATCGTTGGCGTCGAGGGTGACGATGATTGGCAGCCCGGACTGATCGTGCGCCCGGAAGGCGTGCAGCGTGGCTTCCGGGTCCTCGGTAGGCGAGGGCCGCGCCGGCTGGTCCCCGGTGAGACTAGTGAGTTCGGCACGAAGAGTACGGGCCAGTTCTCGGCGGTCGGTAGTCGCCGTGAGCGGAAGTGTTCCGGCGTTGGCCAGTAGTCCGGTCACCATGGCGCTCGCTCCTGATGCCCACCGTTGGTGGTCGGGGTCTCGCAGGTAGGCGATCAGGGAGTTCACCGGGTTGGTGAAGACCATGCCGGTCAGCTGGGCTCGGTTGCCGTCGAACTCCTCGTAAGCGTCCTTAGCCTGTTCTTGCGCTGTTCCTGAATACGGCGGCCAGACTGGTCGGGCGGAGGTCGGTCGCTGCTCGAACAGCTCAATGTCGGACCAGGTGACCTGGAAGACGCGGTGGCCTTCGGCGCGCAGTACGGTCCGCTGCCGGGCGTCCGACGCGATGCGGTTGTGGTCGGGGGTGGCGTGGAAGCGGAATCCCTCCAGGTAAACGGTGACACTCTGGCTGGGCCCGTCGACCCTAGTGAAGGTGAAGTCGGTCCTGGTCCGGCGCAGCTGCTGCTGGGCCGTCATCCGCCAGTGGACCAGGTCGCTGCCGCGAGCGAGGCGCAGGTGACCGCTGGCGTGGCCGTCCTCGTCGAGCGAGACGTCGTCAGTCACTGACACCCAGTTGCGCAGCAGGTCGAGGAAGCGCTGTTCGAGGTCGGATTCGAGCTGGCCGTCCAGTCCGATCTTCCGGGTGTTGGTGACCGGTTCGGTCTGCCAGCCCTCGTCGTCGAAGAGCAGCGAGCTGATCATCCGGAGTGCGGTGTTGCGGGAGACCAGGTCCTGCTGCGGTTCGGGGGTGTACCGGTGCAGGCAGCGGTGGCAGGCCCGGCGCTGCTCGTCCTTGCACTTGCAGTTGAGCAGCGCGGTGTGCGCGTGGATGAGCACGTCGTGGAAGTCTTCGGCCTTGGTGAGCCGGTCCAGGTAGCCGGTGCCGCCGGGGAGCCGGTCGTAGAGGACCAGGAACCAGCGGCGTTCTCCGCTTGCCTGGTCCGGCATGGAGGCGACCGTGGTGTCCAGGTGTTGCGGGTCTCCGCCGAAGTGCAGGTCCACGCCCATCCGCAGTGCGGCCCGGAAGGAGTGCACCCGGGTGTCGATGTCGGCAGCCGCAGCGGGCAATAAGATGCGCAGCGCCTCGGTTCGCAACTGGTGCGCGAGCAGCACCGGCTCCTGCTGGATGCCGTCCGGCTTGCCGCGCCGCAGCGGACACCACGGGCGGTGATTCTTCAGATTCGGGTTACGCGCCTGGGAGGAGGTCAGCGCGTCCGATTCATGATCGAAGACCGGCCGTCCGTCCGCGCTGGTCGACCCACATCCGGTGCAGACATGGAACGGATTAATCCGCACGGTCTGCCCGGCGAAGTCGTCCCGCGGCGGGGCGTCGTAGCGGGCGGGCCCGACGTTGATGCGCCTGATCATCGCCCGCCGGCAGTAGTCGACGCCGAAGGTCTGACTCGAATGCCGCCAGGAGCCCGGGGCGATCTCATCGTCAGGGAAGTCGACCGCGTCGACGACCGTGTAGAAGCGGCGGTCCCGTTCGTCCTTGTCGTCGCGGATCCGAGCGTCTTCCCGCAAATCGCGGGAGGTCACGGTCGACGGTTCGACGACCTGGAAAAGGCAGCCGTCGTCGGCGATGTAGGTGCTGTCGCAGCGGGGGCAGGCAGACCGGTCGTGGACGGCATCTTCGGTGCGGATGTAACCGCAACCAGGGCAGACACGCCAGCGGTGCCACTCGGGCCGACCAGACGTGGTGATGTCGATCCCGGTGATTTGGTGGCGGTAGCCGTTGACGTAGAAGGTGTTGCCGGGCGCGAACTCCTCCAGGGCGAAACGCCGGGGCCGCTGGTAGCTCACCGGTTTCGACTTGTAGCGGGGAGTCTTGCCATCCTTCGGGTTCACCCCGTCCGGGCCGTACAGCGTGGCGGCGAGCGTGGTGACGGTGTCCACCAGGGCGTAGTTGGGCAGCAGCCCCAGATCGCACAACGCGCTCTGTGCCGTGGTGTTACCGATATCCATCAAGCGTCTGCCGAGCGCCCGCCGCTCGGCGTCCAGCATCGCCTTCTCGTCCGCCTCGTCCGGGTCGGAGTCGTGCAGCTCGTCGTGGGCCTCGCTGATCGTCCGGATCCGGTCGCGCAGCCCGTCCTGCTGACGCCGCCACTCCCGCTCGGCCTCCTCAAGCGCCGTCCGTAGCCCGTGCGTGGCGTACTCGACAAGATCGTTGCGCGCGTCGTCGGTGACGCCACGCGGCAGCAGGTCGGTGCCGTCGTCGTGCGGGAACAGCCGGAGGAACCCTTCCACAAGCTCGGCGGCTTGAGTCGTGGCAACCTCGATCAGGTCCACGAGGTAACCGGACGGCCCGAAAAGCGTGGGCGCGCGGTCGGGAAGTGCCCGCAGGACAACGCCGTCAGGACGGGTCAGGCGACCGGCCGCGGCAAGGTCGAGCAGGTGGGCGAGGTACTGCCGGCGCAGGATCTCCACCGCGGACAGGTAGCAGCCCGGCGGCACGATCGTCCCGGCGATGAGTTCCTTCGGCTGATCCAGGAAGTACAGGTCGCGCCGTGAACGGTCGGCGATGGTCAGCAGGAAGGCGTTACCGGTACGCCGCCCGGCGCGTCCGGTCTGCTGGGCGTAGCCGGCCGGGCGACGGGGTAGCGCGGCGAGCACCACCGCGGATAGGTCGCCGATGTCGATGCCCATCTCCAGCGTCGGGGTGCAGGACAGGACGTTGGGATTCTTGAAGACCACCACCCCTGTCTCGTCCGGCTTACGTCCCTGCTTGAACGCCTGCTCGACCCGTTCCCGCTGCTGGCGGGTGAGCATTCCGGTGTGCTCGGCAGTGTTCACCTGATAGGTGCCCGCCTGCCGGTAGAGCCGACGGTAGTAGTCCTGGGTGTAGTCACGGTCGCGCTGATGGCGGCCGATCTCCATCGGCCGGTTGCCGGCGATCAGGCGACCGGTGCGGCACCGATAGGCCGGGCACGGCTGGCCGTGCCACTGGTCGAGCAGCGACGGATGCACCGTCTGTTCCCAGAAACAGACCGGACAGCGTACGAAGGCCTCCCGCACCTGGCTGTCATGCAACAGCAAGGCTTCGATGTTGCCCGGTTGCAGGCCGTAGATCCGGGCGGACGAGTCATTCGGCGTACGGACGGACAGCAACCCGGCCGAAGTCAGCTCGGGCAGCAGCCGGTGCCAGAACTCCGGGTTGCCCTCCCGCGGCAGCCGCAGCGTGCGTCCCGCCCACCGTTCGTACCAGGACAACCGACCAGAGGCCACGTCGAAGTCGCTGCCGTTCTTCGGCGCCGCGAGCAGGAACTTCGGCGCCGCGACCCGGTTCGGGAACGCTCGCATGCCCTGCGGGCGCTGGCCCCAGATGAAGTACCGGCTCGTACCGGCCTCGTCGATGTATTTGCTCAGCCACCTGTGCGCGACCGCGCCACGGCTGCGGAGGCGTTCCAGGAATACCCGGACGAATCCCAGGTACGTGGCGTCGTCGGCCTCCATAATCGGCAGGCCGTCCCGGGCCAGATCGAGATGGATCTCCTTGACCAGCGCCGCGACAGCAGCCGGATCGGCTACGCGGACGTGCGCAGCCGCAGTGCGGGTAAGCTCCAGGGTGCGGCCATTGCGGGACCGGAAACCGAACTCCATCAGCGTCTCGAACGCCAGTCGCTGCCCGATCAGCTGCCAGGTGGCCAGGTCACCGCCGCGCCCGCGCCCCGACAGCAGCCGGTCAACACCGAGCAGACCATGCAGATCCGGCGGCACCACGGCGGCCAGCGTCTGCGGATCAGTCGTCGCCGACACCACATCGGCGATCAGGTCGTTCAGCGCGGTGCCCGACTCCTGCCGGAGGTGCGCGGCGAGCAACGCCCGTAGCGAGAACGTATACGACCGGTTCGCCACGAATCCGGCGCGGTGCGCCGCGTCCTGGACCGAGTCGTTGAACATGAGGGTCTTGTCCTCAAACGCCTCTTTGTTCAGCTCGCCGGCGGTGAACAGCTGCGTGATGGCCGCTGCCGCCAGCGCAGCCGCCCCTGTGCCGAGGAAGCGGATCGCGTTGCGCTCCCCGCACGCAGGGCACCAGTCCTCCGCCGCTGCGGTGTTCGCCGTCGAACCGAGGTTGACCAGCAGGAACGTCGAATCCCGTGCGGTCAGGGCCGGCTGCCCGTGCTCGTCGTAGTCGGAGCCCGGATCCGGGGGCCGCAGCCGCTGCCGGACTGCGTCCAGCACCATCAGCGTCCCACCAGGGCCCTGCGCCGCCGACGGTGCTCCGGCACGATGCTGACCAGCGTCGCGCATCGTGTTACGGCCGGCGCCCTCGGCCGCCTCCCGGTCCGTGGCCGCGATCAGGTAGCGGATCCGGACCTTGTCCTGGCCAGTCGAGGCCCGGCGGATCTTGTAGCTGTCGAACTGGACATCCCAGTCGTCACTCTCCGGCGAGAAGACCGCCCAGCCGGAGCGACCGCACTCCCGGCAGTAGACCGCCGGCAGGAACAGGTTCGCGGCCTGACCCGCGGTAGCAGTAGTCACCGGTACGGTCACCGCACTCGGATCAGTACCGAGATCCCGGGTGCCGGCTATATCCCACCGGAACTCCGCCTTCGGCCACGGCAACACCCCACGCAGCAGCCGGGTCACCGCCCGAGCCCACTGGTGCACCTCGACGTGCACGAACGGCCGAAGTTCACTGGGCGGGGAGTCAGGATGGCGGGCGTACGAGAGCAGCGCCACGAATCTGGCGAGCGCCGCGGCGGCTTTCTCCGGCTGCCGGGTGATCGCCGACGACCAACTCTGTGCCCCGGCACGCCACATCAGGCGCAGTACATCCGGACCGCTCTTCACATCGCCGTCGAGGGCCACGAGCAGAGCCCTTGTGAACAGGTGCTGCTTCAGCCGCTTCCCAAGCTCGATCTGATCCAGATCGCCAACATCGGCTACTGCATTCGCCAACAGCAGCAGCGCGTCGTCACCGGTGGTGGGATCCGGCAGAGCGAGCAGCTCGTCCGGCGTCGGAGTCGGCCAGAGCTGAATCTCGTGGAGAGGGACGAAATCGTCGATGGCGAGCCGGTCCTCACCGATGATCGCCTCAGCAGTGAACTCGGTACCGAAAACCGCGGTCGCGACCTTCAACAGATCCTCAGTGCCACGCTCGTCGGAATCCGAGGCGAGCGTCGCCGAAGTGGCCACCGGGCAGATCCGGCCGAGCGGATTCCCCACCTCACCCGCGCCCACGACGGACGCGAGCCGGCGCAGCAGCATCGCAACGTCGGTGCCCTGCGCACCATCGTAGGTGTGGAACTCGTCCACCACCACGTACCGGAGGTCCGCGTTCTGCCATAACGGCGCGTCGTCGACCCGCTGAAGGAGCAGGTCGAGCATCTTGTAGTTGGTGATCAGGATGTCCGGCGGCGTCAGCTGCATGTCTTGCCGGCGGGTGTAGACCCGCTCGTACTGGATCGCGGCCCGATCGCCGATGTAGAGACCGGCCGTCACCGTGCTCAGCTCGTCGCGGTGCCCGAGAAGCAGCTCGTTGATCCGCTGCGCCTGGTCGGTGGCGAGCGCGTTCATCGGGTACAGCAGCAGCGCCTTCACCCCGGGCCGCCCGGCCGCCCGCTCCCGGCGACAGTGATCGAGGATCGGGTAGAGGAACGACTCCGTCTTGCCGGACCCTGTGCCCGTGGTGACCAGCGTCGGCTCCGGGACGTGCCCGTTCGCCGAGCTCAGCCGGGCGAAAGCCCGAGCCTGGTGGGCGTACGGGGTCCAGCCCTCCCGTCGCCACTCCAGGTGCTGCTCCCACCCCGGGACGGCCGTGGTGAACGGCGTCCTGATCCGCAGGAACGGGCCGCGGAACATCCCGGACGTCTCGTTACCGAGGAAGCGGTGCAACGCCTCACGGGCGCCCTCGTCGGCCAGCGCGTACGTGGTCGAGAGGTACTGCAGCAGGCTCTCCTTCAGCCCACGCGCCTCCAGGGTCGGCCTCACTGCTTCGCCGCCTTCCGCGTGACCGGATCCCACTCACCGCGAGCGATCGCCGCATTCAGCCGAGCCTGGAACACCGCGTGCGCCGCTTTCATCTCAGCCACCCGGTCCGCCTTGTAGAACGGCGGAGTGAAGCCCTCCGGCGGGGCGACCGTCTTCGGTTCGGACTTGTCATTCTGGTACGCCTCGAACTGTGCCCAGGTCGCCTTTGTCTGCCGCTGACCGATCGTCCGGGCATTACCGGCGAGCTTCCATCCGTCCGCGTCGAACCAGGTCACTGCTTCGTATTTCTGAAGTACGGGGAAGCGACCCCGGTAAGCGGCAACAAGCGCTTCAGCACTCATCCCCAGCCAAACGGCCACCAGCGCATCGATCTCGACCAGCGCGGCCCGCCGGTCCCGTTCGCTCCGCAACGGTGTTTCCAGAGTCCATTCCGGGCCGATCTCGGATAGCGATCGTGCTCCAGCCCAATCCAGCGCCCAAGCCTCAGTGGCTGCCCACTCTGAGTCGTAGAGCTCAGCCCAAAGGTCGCGGTATGCCGATGTCAAGCAGTTAAGCCGAAGGATCCGCAGGAGGAGGGCCGGGGTAAGCGGGTGATCTTCGTCCGGCGCTGGCAAAGCCTTGACCCCGGCGACGCGCAGGTCTCCCCGGCCGGTTGCCCTCAGGAGGTAGTCAAGAGGCAAAGACGCCCAGAACCCTGCTACCAGGACAGTGAGGAGGTTGCTCGGCATCGTGAGGGTGTGCATCGCGTCGATATGGGCCGGTCCCGGCGGAATGAGGGCGGCGTAGAGGGCCCGCTCGGTGTTAGAAGCGATCTGGCGACGCCAAGCCAGCCGGTGAAAGTCGACGTACGGGCGGCGAGACTTCTGTATCAAGATGGCGTCCGTTTTCTCCGGGTCGATGTCCGACTCGGGGATGTTTTCCATCTCGGCGACCAGCGCCCGTGCGTCGCCGAGAGCCGCATCATCTGAACGGAGCCGCGCCAACTCGGCGTAATCGGTCCACCGGATCTGGGCTCGCCGGTATTCCTCCGTTCGCCCCCGAACAGCCACGTAAGCCGTGTCCGGGATGAAATCTGGGGGCAAGCTGACCAAATCAACCCCATACGGGTCGTTGCTGTTCGCGTCGTGCCGCTTGAACACTGGGGTAGCGAGGCCGAGTTGCGTCCCCTTTAGGATGATATTGCTCCAACTATCTGGCTGATACTCCCGCCCGGTCTTTGGATCTTTTCGGTTGTAATCGATAAGATTTGCCTTCTTGGCTCCGGCCTCATTGAAGCCATCGGAGATTTGCAGGTTCAGAGCACTGAGGCGCAGCGGGTAGGCGGCGAGGGCCTCGATAGCGGAGGCCTCGCCGGTGCTCACCGGGAACAGCAGGCGCGCCTGGTTGAGCGGCCGATCCTCCTCGTCGAGGAGTTTCCGCCAGACGGCAAGTACCTCTTCGTCTACGGCGACGACCCGGCTCCGGTGTGGTCGCTCGTCGAACTCACGATTCATGAACCTGATGCCCGGTACTTCGCCGGAGCCATCGTGGTCGCGTGAGAGTCGCAACGCGTCCGTCGATACTAGCCATGATAGGTGATCGAAACCAATCTCTCTCGCTCGTCCATAGATATGGATGCCGAAATGGGCGGTGTCACCAACTGGGCGTGGGAAGAAGCGCTGACCAGAGTTGACAAAGTCGCCGTGGATGCGGAGCCGGTGATACGCAGCGGCACGCAGCGGACCTTCCCTTTCCCCCACAAAATGGGTGTCTGGATGCAGCAAGCCAACTGCCCCCCAATGAGACGTATGATCCCAGACCTGACACATGAAAGCCCGATAGAGATCCGGGACGGTGCCGGCCAATAGGGGATACATCTGAGGCGACCCGAGGAGCGCCGCTGTCGCGCTGTTGTTGGTCAGCTCGTCGAGAACGAATGCCTTCACATCCGGCCTTGTGAGCAGCTCGCGACGTCGGCGTTCCTTGTCGGACTCGGACGGCCGGTCCGCAAGCTTAAACCACGGCTCGTACTCGGCCATCACGGCGTCAGCGTCCCACCGGGGCCGGACCCAAGGCGGGTTGCCGACCTGGAGGTCAAAGCCGTCACGTTGGGCGAAGATGAGCGCGAACTCCAGCTCCCAGTGCAGGAATCCCTGTCGGTCGGCGATGTCGCGGACGACCCGTAGCCAGGGGAACCGCTCTTCCGGTGGTTTGGTGTCCATGCCCATGAACTGGGGCAGGAACTCCTCGAACTTCTTCAGCTCGTCGAGATCTTCGAACGCATCGAGGAAGCTGTCCTGCGGAATGTCGGCGGTGCCGAGGACCGCTTCGAGGAAGTCCAGCCAATCGTCGAGGTTCTTCAGGGGGATCACGCGGCGCAGCGGCGGCGCCGACGACTTCGGGGTCTTCTTCGCCGCCTTCTTCTGCGGTTGCTGCGGTGCGTGTGCTGGCTCGGGCTCCAGACCCCAACCCAGGTCGTCGAAGGCTGTCTGATCGCCGGGCATCGCGAAGAGCGTCATCGGCCGCGAGATCATGGTCCGTGCCGCCGGAACCGAGGGCGCAGCCGCTGTGGTCGTCTCCTGCTGCGTCAGGCCGACCAATGGTTCGGTGCCCGGGATCGTCGTGTCGATCAGGCTCGCGAGGCTGTCGCGGGTGATGCTGCCGCTGACCGCGTACTCCTCGTCGCTGCCGTCGAGCAGCCTCGCCTGATCAGCCGGCCAATACCAGAGGGCGCACCAGGCGTCCATGACCAGCTTCAGCCGCCAGTACGGGGTGTCGACAGCCTCGAAGAGGTCTTGGAGCACCTGTTCCTTGGACGTCGACCGCTCTGGCAGGTGCAGGAAGCCGTACTCGGGTTCTTCCGCCCCTGCACCCCAGATCGGAATCCGCCGGGCGATGTTCCGCTCCGACATCTCCATCCGCTTGACGACCGCAGTCCAGAGGAACTCGGCGCGCCGGGCGGCGTCGCGTAGCCGGGTGAACTGCGAGGGCTTCTCCGGCTGCGGCTGCTGAGTACGGGTGACCAGCTTCGGGGTGCCATCCGACTTCAGATGGGAGGTGTTCCTCGTCGGCCGTTGGAGGATGCCCTTCTTCCAGTCGGCGAGCTGCTTGTTCTGATCGGTGGAGAGCTGTTTCGCCTCGGTGTTAGCGGCGGCTGCCGCCCATCCCGGTGTAGGAAGCAGGAACTGGTGCACGGCGTCGGTCGGCAGCGGCTGGAGGTTGCCGTCCTCGTCCCGCATCGGCAGCGGAGTCGGAGCAAGACCGCCTTTGGCCTTGAGCCATTCCTTTGCGGTCGAGCAGACGTCCTCGGCGGCGTAGACCGCACGTCGGGCGCCGATGAGCGAGTTGCCGCGCCGCAGGTGCAGCCCGAACCAGGGTGCGAGCATGCCCGGGTGCATGGTGTTGAGCCACAGCGACACCTCGGCCAGCTCGACGCCGGTCGGGTTGAGGTCCACGCCATACGCGTTGTGCAGGGCGATGTAGGCCTTGACCCGCTGTTTCTCGGTGAGCACCTGCCCGGACGGGATGGAGCGTCGCAGCTCGTCCTGTCGGCGGCGCAGGTATTCCTCGGCGACCTGGTTGATCGCCTCGTTTAGGAACGCGCCGGAGCCAAGCGCCGGCTCGCAGAGCCGATACGACAGCAGCTCTGCCGCCCGCGTCTTGATCGTCTTGCCGTCGGTGTCGCGTTCTTGGTCGAGCCGTTCCTTGAGTGCCAGCTCGACAGTGACCTTCGTCAGCGACTCCGGCGTGTAGTACGAGGCGGAGGTTTCACGCTCGCGGCCGGACAGCCGGTAAACGAACGAGCCCTTCGGGTACTTCTTGACGCCGCGCAGGCCGTGTCGTGCGTCGGCTTCGTCGTAGCGAACCAGCGTCTCGTCCGGGTAGTCCTGCTGGCGGTGTGCGGGCACCAGCCACGAGCCCTCTTCCGGCTTGCCCTCGTGGGCGACCTCGCAGAGATCCTCGTCGGCGATGATGCCGGTGTAGGACATCAGGCCCTCATAGACCGCGCCGAGCTGATTGATGCCGAGGTTGCGGTAGGAGACGAAGCCTCCCCGCTCGCCGTTCTTGCCCTGCTTCAGGGTGAGCAGACGCAATACCTCATGCAGGGCCACGTTGCGGGGCCGCAGGTCGAGCCAGCGAGGGTTCTCGTCCTCGTCGCTGCGCGGGTCAAGCGTTCGCCCACCGATCAGCCGGATGGCACCGGGCTCGAGCAGGGTGCTGCGCAACGCTTCGAAGCGCAGCCCGTGATCGTCGCTGCGCCGTTCGGCCTTCTCCCGGCGGGTCTCCTCGTCGTCGCCGGGAAGGTCGTCGTCGGGTTCGGTGCCGTATTTCCGATGCCCGAAGTTGACCTTGTTGAACAGCACGTCGAGGGACGCGTACAGATGGAAGCCGTTTCGTGCCTCTTCCTCGACGAGCTCCTCGTCACGGGCACACAGTTCCCGTAGCCGGGCCATCGAATAGCCACTCTCGTAGCTGCCGTCGTCGGTCGGCAGAATGCCCAGCTCTGGTCGGGCTTCGGCGAAAAGCAGGAAGAGGATCCGGTACAGGTAGCGCAGGCACTCGCGGGTCAACTCGCGGGCAAACGGCAGCTTCGGGCTCTCGATGTCCTCGGGGCGTACGTTGTTGGCCGGTTCCGCCATGCGGCGCAGGACCTCGTTGGCGAGGATTTCGACGGAACGTTGCAGGCCATGCCGCAGTTCCTTGGAGACGCCCACGGCGTTGGCGCTGGAATTCTTCAGCAGGACGTCGATCCGCCGGGTCGGATCGTTGTCGCCGGGGCGCAGCATGTCCCAGCTGAACAGGGCGGCGATGCTCGACAGCTCGCCGGTCTGGGTCCGGTCGTAACGTTCCAATGCCGTGTCGAGGTTCGCGGCGAGATAGCGTCCCTCGGCCCAGGTGCCCCGGTCCGCAAGGATGATCACGCCGCCATGCAGCAGCAGGACGAAACGCGGCCGGGTGCCGCCGGGCCCGCCGATCTCGCTCTGGAACAGCCATGAAGCAAGCGCGGCGCCGCTCTCGTACCGCTCTGATCCGCTGACATGCAGCGGATGCAGCAGGCGCCCGGCACCGTTCGGGTCGAGGGCCGCGTCGGCGTTGCCGGTCCAGCCGCAGTCCATCGCGATGATCTCGCCGGTGTGCAGCGCGACGGTGACGGTGTGGTCGCGGCCGGCCCGATGCGCGACGAGTTCGACCGGTGCAGGGTCGA
Source organism: Micromonospora sp. RTP1Z1 (assembly GCF_033804685.1). Lineage (NCBI taxonomy): Bacteria > Bacillati > Actinomycetota > Actinomycetes > Micromonosporales > Micromonosporaceae > Micromonospora > Micromonospora sp. RTP1Z1. The sequence continues at coordinate 25,089 of NZ_JAPFQV010000050.1, read as the reverse complement.
AGCCGAGGGCCCGCAGTACCTCCTGGTGCCACTCGGTCAGGCGTTTGCGCCACTCCGGGTTGTCGTAGGTGGCTAGACGGATCGGACCGTCGCCGTCGGCCTCAGCCGCAGCGGCGAAGTAGCGCCGCCCGTCCTCGCCGAGGTAGCTGCCGCGCAGACCACGGATCAGCTCGCGCGGCGTACGGCGGGGGTCGTTCTCGTCGCCTTCGCGCCCGGTCCAGACCGCGAAGAGCCCTTTCCGCAGGTCGGTGTCCAGGTCCTCGGCCAGGTAGTGCGCGGAGAGGTACTCGCCCCGGTTTGTGAGTGAGTCGTAGTCGCGGCTCATCCCTGTGTTCCCTTCACCCCGTCAGCGAGCGGTTCCAGCACTGCTAAGAGGCGCAACATCGGCGCCCCGACCGATTCCAGCGATGCCACCAGCTGGATCAGGCGCTCGGCGGTGCTGTCGACATGCCGGTGATCCGGTCGCGGCCCGGCGAACAGCGCTTCCTGCTTCCATTCGCCGACCTTGTCGCGGTACGGCTCCAGGGTCCGCTTGATGTCGGCACGATAACCGCCCTCGATCTCGCCGAAGTAGCGGCGCGCCTCCTCGATCGCCTCCGGCACCAACTTTGTCAGCCCGTCCAGGTCGCTCGGTACCGCGCGGGCCGGCATCCGCGGCCCGAGACCGTACTCGGCCAGCAGCTCAGGAGTTAGCTCTTTGGTCTTGGGGTCATCTGGCAGGCCGGTGACCGCCATCCATTTGACGATCGTCGGCCGGCCGAGCCGGTTCGACGCGATGCCCTGCACGAGGAAGACCGGCTCAGCCACGACAGCGGCCAGGACCGGCGCCTCGTGGCGGCCGACCTCGACGAGCACCTTGTCGGTGAGCCAGTCCAGCACCGGATGTACGTCGGTGACGTAGGAGACCGTCGGCCACTGCGAGTCTGAACTCTCCCGCGCCGCGGTCAGCCTGGCATCGGCGAGATCCTTGGAGAAGGTGATACGCAGGCGCCCTGGCGAGTCCGGCCCCGGCAGGATCTGCTGCTCCTTCAGGTACGACCGGGGCAGCGACCGCAGCCGGTACAGCAGATCGGCCGGCGGCTCGAACGCAATGGTCCGGTTGTCGTCGCGGTAGAGCGAAAGTTGGTCCTCGGGGTTGGGTCGGCAAATCTGCCGGAGACCCTCGTCGAAGTAGTCCGCCGTCGAGGAGAAGAGCGTCAGCACCTCCGCTCTGAGGACTTCCTTGTGTTCCGGGACCGCGCCGACTTGGCCGACGAGCTTGGCGAGGAACCCGGTCCGGCCGGCCCGGGACTTCTTGATCGACTGCTCCACGGTCCGGCCGGCGACCAGATCCTTGATCAGCCGGTCCTCTTCCTCCTGAGGCCGGTACAAACCGGTCACCGCCTCCGCCGAGCCCTCGATCTTGTGGGCCTCGGCCTCGCGGGCCAGCAGCTTCTCACCGACCAGGCGGTCGTCCAGGGTGCGTGCCGCACCAGACTCCGGATCGATACGCCACGGCAGGTCGCTGGTGAGTACGAGTGCCCGGAACTGCGGCGAGTGCTTCTGCCCGTACCGGTCGATGCGACCGTTGCGCTGCTCGATCCGGATCAGTGACCACGGCAGGTCGTAGTGGATCAGGATGTGGCATTGCTGGTGAAGGTTGACGCCTTCTGAGGCGATGTCGCCAGTGAACAGCATCCGGACCGGGGCGTCACGCAGGCCGAACGCTTCGACGATGCGCTGCTGCTCCTCATCCGAGGTCGACTCGCCGTGCATGACCTGCACAGCGCCACCGAACGCCGTCCACGGCTTGCGATCGATCACCTCGGCCGTAGCCGGGAAGCCCAGCGCCGCCGGGACGCTCTCGGCCAGCCAAGTAAGTGTCGGAATGCGTTCCGAGAAGATTACGACCCGGGTGTCCGATCCCGGCCCGACACCTAGTTCACGCAACTGCGCCACCAGCGCGGCCAGCTTCGACGCGTCGTCGTCCTGAACGTGCCCGGTCAGCTCCTGCAGTGTCGTGAGCGCTGTCCGCTCCGCGAGGCGTGCCCTGTCGCCCGGTTTCTCCGCCAAGAAGGTCTCGATTGTCTTTAACCGCGTCCGGATCGTCGCCAGCAGCGCCCGGTGCGAGGAGAGGAACGACTTGAGAAGCTGATACGGCACCAGCTGATGGGTGCTGACCGATGTGGCGCCCTCGACCGGGATCCATCTCTCGATCAGCTCCGCGAAGACCGCGGCCTCAGCCGGGCCAGCCGGGACATGCACCGGGACCGACGGCCCGCGATCCGGCCAGGAACCGGTCAGCGAGTCCCGTACCTCCGGTGAGGTCTTTGTCCGTCGGATGTACAGGTGCTCGAGCTTGTTGACGTTGTAATTGGTCGGATCGGCGATCGCGGCCTCGTCCAGCATGTGAATGAGCTCGGCGAACGATTCCGCCCGGCCGTTGTGCGGCGTGGCCGACGCGAGGATCAGGGCGTCGGTCTTGCGAGCGAGCAACCGGGCCAGCTCGTTGTTCTGGGTGCCCCGGTTGACCAGGTTGTGCGACTCGTCGATGACGACGGCGTCCCAGTCGGTCTGCTCCAGATGGTGGGCGTAGACGGCGCTCTTCAGCGTGTCCACCGAAATGATCGCCCGCTTGAAGTACGCGAACGGGTTACGTCCCGCCGGGATCTCCCGCTGCACCCGCTGGATGCCGGTCGAGTCCAGTCGGACAAGCGGGATGGCAAACCGCGTCCACGTCTCCCGCTGGAACTGCTCCAGAATGTGCTGCGGCGTCACCACGAGGATCCGCTCGCCGCGACCGCGTCGGATCAGTTCGGCCAGCAGGATACCGATCTCCAGGGTCTTGCCCAGGCCCACCACATCCGCGATCAGAACCCGTGGCTGCGGGTTCTTCATCGACAGCGCCAGCTCAGCCGGCCGCAGTTGGTGCACCTGCGGGTGCATCAGGAACCCGTCTGCGAGCGCGAGCCCGTGCTCGGTCTGCGGCAGCGCAGTCTTGCGGAACACCGCCTCCAGGAACAGCCGGGCCCGCCGGTGGTTCGCCGAGTCGTCCGCCACCAGCTTGGTCTCGCGCGGATCGAGGATTCGGATGTCGTCGAGGCTCTGATAGAAGATGGCTTCCTCGCCGCGGACGAACGGCGACACCCCAGTGACCTCGATCATCCATCTGTCGCGCCTGGTGAACGTGCTCTTGCGTATCAGCCACTGCTCGTCACGTACTAGTACCTGCGACCCCGGCGGAAAGCCGGCCGGCACCTGTCCCTCGCCGGTCGCGCTCTCGGCCTCGACATTCACCCTTTGCCCCGCTCCTCGTTCTGTTGTTCAGCCGCCCTACACCCTGCTACAGGGTCGGTTGGGCCGCGTAGGCGGCTCGCAACTCCGCCGCCACCCGGCTGGACGCCGGCCGACGCGCCGGACGTTCCCGAGGCCGAACCGGTGGCTCAGGGGCCTCGGGCTCCGCGATCTCTGGCTCCTCCGCTTCCACGGGCTCGGGAGTTGCCGGCGGCACATCGAGCGGCCCGTCCGCATCCGAGTCGCCCTCAGTACACAGCTCGTCGAGCCTTGCCTCGATCGACGGCGGCATCACCTGGCCCTCCCGCAGACTCGGGTTTCGGCCCGCGGTCCTGCCAATGAGCGCCAACCGTGCGTCGGCCGGGCTGATGGAGGCGTCCGCCAGCAGTTCGGCACAGGCGGCAGCCACATCGGGGATCGTCGGACGTTCCTCGGCCTCGAAGGCGAGCATCTTCCGCAGGAGTGGGAGCAGACGGGCGGGGACCCCAGTGAGATCCGGTTCGATCTCAGGGTTCGTGATCTGCCAGATGATGGCCTGCCACGACGACCCGTCGTACGGATAGTGCTCGGCCGCCGCGTAGAGAAGAACTGTGCCCAGCGCGTAGACGTCGGCCGCCGCGGTGACCCGCGGGTTCCCGCCGGCCTGCTCGGGCGGCATGCAACGCACCGAGCCGATGATCATCCCGCTGGTCGACAGGGAGTCGTGCGACGACGAGGCACCGACGAACGCCGCCAGGCCGAAATCGATGATCACTGGGCCGTCTGCGCCGAGTATCACGTTCTGCGGCTTCAGGTCCCGGTGCAGCAGGCCGGCGCCGTGCACCGCCTCCAGGCCCTCCGCGACGAGCGCGCCAAGGCTCGCCACCAGAGCTACGGGCAGCACCTCGTGCTCGCGTACGTACTCCTGCAGGGTATAACCCGGGACGTACTCCATTGCCAGCCAGGGACGGTCCGCGTAGGGGTCCGCTTCCAGGAACCGGGCGATGCGATTCGTGCCGATCACCGTACGGGCGACGGCGGCCTCCCGTTCGAACCGAGCACGGGTGACGGGATCCAGCCGATCGCTTCGGATGACCTTCACCGCCACAGGCGAGCCCGCCGGCGAGTATGCGAGGAACACCTCACCCATACCGCCGCTGCCGAGCTTTCGACTGCACGCGTATCGGCCGATGTGAGACGGGAGCTCACTCATTCGATATTCTGCGCCTTTCCGCCCACCATGCAGCCAGATCCACTCTGGCCAGTGTGCCGAAACGGCACACTGACCGCGAGCCACGACGCGCTCCATGGCCAATCAGCGACGTCGCTGTGGCTGAAAAGCCGGCGTTCACACACCTCTTCAGTCCCTTGACGTCGCCATAGCCACCTCGTCGCTGCGCCGGCTGATCGACCGGAAGGCGCGTGATGTCACGAAGAATAACGTGGTTCGTCAGGAGTGCTTCTCCGCCCAGCTCGAAGACCTGATGAACCGCTATATGCGCCAGCAGCTGACAGGCGCCGCCGTTGTTGTCGCTGTAGCTGGACTTTAGCCGTGCCGCGGTGGAGAGGTCTGGGCTGTTCATGTCGGGCCTTCCGGCCAGGTTGCTCGCCCTTGGTGGTCATCATCGTCCGCCTCGAGCGACACGGCCTCCTCGTCCAGGCGGTACAGCAGGCTGCAGGCGAGCATGAGGCCCTGAACCGCGTTGCGCCGGTTGAACTGGCGCGGGCTGACCGTGTGGGCGGTGGCGTTGCGGCTGAACGTCGAAGGCACCTTGTCGCCGTTGGTGACGAAGAACTGCTGGTATGCCTGCCACATCGGGGCGAACGCGACGAACTGCCGGATGCTGAACTCGTCGTAGGCATCCTTCGTGCGCCTGCCGTTCCGGTCGGGCGTGTACTTGTAGCGATCCTTCCCGAAGTACGCGGTGACGATGGCGTCGACGAGGGAGCCGGCAAGCGCCTGCGCCGCTGCCGTGTGGCCGGCGTCCAGGGCGTCGAGCGCGGCCACGGCGAAGGGGACGTACGGGGCGACCGCTTCTGACGCGCAGCCCAGGACGACCGTGCGGCAGTCGGCCGAGATGGTCTCCCACCGGCCGCCGAGAATCCGCCGGCGTTCGCTCGCCCCGCCAGCCCGGATCAGCGCGTCGGCGGTGGCCGTGCGCGGCAGACCGTACAGCGGGATGCCCTCCACCATGACGACCGTCTCCACGCCCGCGAACTTCAGACCTTCGATCGCGCGCAGGTTCGGCGGGTAGAAGCTGGCCCGCATGGCCGCGATCGCCGGCCCGAGGTTCTTGAACAGGGCGGACTGCTGCTCCGCGAACGTCGAGGTGATTCTGGACACGGCCGCCAGCGACTCCGCTATGCCGCCCAGGTCGAGGTTCTTGGTGAGCTGCTCGGCGATCCTGCCGAGGTTCGACTGGGCCAGGACGGTGTTCTTGAAGGCGTCGCTGGCGATGATGCCCGAGATCTGCTTCTTCCACGCCGCCTGCACGCCAAGCATCGGCTTGATCGCGTCGGCCACCAGGGCCTGCTGGGCTTCGACGACGCGGGAGATCGCGATGATGTTCTTGAACGCTGACTCGGGGAGAGTGAACGCCGGCAGCTTGACCTGAGTGCCCAGCGACTGCTGGATGCCCGCCATGGAACTGCGGAGGGCTTCCGTCTGCTCCGGAGTGAGCTCGATGCGCTTCTCGCCCTCGTCACTATCGCCGGCAGGCTTCTCCACCGTCTCGTCGGTCACCGCATCTCCTTCGGCGGTCCGTGCGTCGTAGACGCGCTCGACGTGCATGATCTGGCCCCGGTGGTGGTGATCTCGGCCTTAATCGCCCGCAGGCGTGCGCTCATCCTGCCGCACACGGGAACGGGGCCGCTGGGGCTCGCCGTCGGGGCTCGGACGCGGGCGGGTCGGGAGACGGTGCCTTAACGAGTCAGCGCGTCGATGATCGTCGGCAGATACCTGCGCACCTGCTCGCGATCGCTGTCCTTCTCCTGCTCGGACAGCTCGGCGTACGGCGTCTCGATCTGGGCCTCCCAGCGCGTTGCCAGCTCGGCGGGGATGACCAGGGAACCGTCGTCTCGGCGCTCGCACTGGTCGTGGGCGTAGCGCTGCCAGTGCGCCCACCGCTCGTGCTCGATCGCGGCGAGTCGCTCGACGGTCCGCTCACTCTCCAGCAGCTCACGGATCTGGTCGTGTGACGGCATCAGATCAGGTTCTCCTTTACAAGCTTCCAGTAGTGCTGACCGAGGACAGTCAGCTCGCACGCCTTCGACTCCATCGCCGCATGCCACATGTGAGGCGCGTCGACCGGGCGCACTAGATTCACCTTCACCAGCGACTGCAGCACCGCAAAGTCGGCGGTCTTGGCGGGGTCCGGCGGCGGGACCGAACCGTCCTCCGTGCCTGAGCGCTCGGGCTCGTAGCCCGGATCGAGCGGTAGCTGAGTGGTGGGCTCGTCGAACAGGACCGTGAGCTTCTGCAGCTGGGCCAGCTCGATGGGGGCTTGGGCCTCCCGGAGCGAGACGAACTTCTTCACGTTCGTCTTGAACACGGGCCGCTGCGCCCAGTTCCCGAGGGACTGGTCGATGTGCGCGTACACGCTGCCCGGCGTCACGTCGCCCACGAGGTTAGCAGCGGCCCCGCTCAGCGCGTCGACGAGCAAGCTCGTGAACACCCCGGAGCCACTGGTCTCCATGGCGTACTGGTCGGCGGTCGACGCCGTCAGGACGGTAACACCCTCCTTGATCTCGGCGACCTGCGCAGCAACCGGGTTGCTGCCCGCGACGCCGCTGTGGCAGCTGTCGAGGATGATCACCTTGTTCTTCGCCGGCGAGTTGTTCGCGAAGGTCATCACGTCCAGCAGCGAGAGCCCGTCATGCCCAGCGGTGCAGTCGCTCGCGCAGATGAAGCCGCCCGACCCGTCGACGTAGCCGTGGCCGGAGAAATAAAACAGAGAGATTTCGGCGTCGTCGCGGAACAACTCCTCGACGGCCTCCCTCAGCTCGGTGCGGGTGACCGCCGAGTCGGGGCCGGTAGCAGTCATCAACTTCGGTTGCGCGAAGTTGAGCGTGCCGTCGGCATGCCTCTCGAGCACGGTCTTGACGGTGTGTGCGTCGTTCACGGCACCGCAGAGCGACCCGATCCGGTCGTAGTGGTCGATCCCGACGATGAGCGCCTTACGCATGCCGACGCGCCTCAGAGCGAGTCGATGAAGCTAGCGATGTTCGCGTCGGTCCACGCGACCGTCCGGACACCGACAAGGTTGGTGCGGTCGCTGGAGTACGCCCAGACACCCAGCAGCGGCTTGCCCTCGTCCTTGGCGCACTGGATCTCCCACTGCTGGCCGGAGGAAGTGAGCGAGTTCTTGCTCACGAGCGCGATCACGCCGTGGGAGCGGCGGATACGCGTGCGGACCTTGTCCTTCCAGCCGGAGTCGTAGGGCTCCTTCACGGACATGTCGATGAACTCATACGGCGTGCGAGGGTGCAGCGACTGGCCCTTCAGCAGGTCCCTCTGCCGCTCATCCTCGATAGCAAACGCGACGAAGACGATCTTGTTCTCAGCCATGCGTGGCCCTCCCCATGTGTTCGAGCGGCGACCGTCATCGATCGCATCAGAGTCCACTGTGAGCCTATCGACGGGCACCGACACTCGCGGTGGGGGTGGGTACGGGGCGTCCGGCATGCTGTGCGGCCGAGGCCGTAATGCAGCAGGCTGATGGCGAGGATGTTCTGGGCAGAGCTACGCGGGCTATGGGAGCCACCGCGGTGGAGAGGTCTGGGCTGCTGCTCATGTCGGGTTTTCTGGTCAAGTTGCTCGCCGCTGGTGGTCGTCGGCAACCTGTTGGATCACCCATAGTGCTGCAGACGCTCGATCAGGTGGGTCGCGGCATCGCCGAGGTCGTCGACTCGGTGAACAAGGCCCAGGCCCACTTCCAGAAGGTCAGCCGGGGCGGGGGAACAACCTGCTGAACGCGCGGTGCGGGCGTGTTGGCAGGCGCCTGTGCGCCTCGAAGAGGGTGTGGACGAGGTCAAACAGGCACAGGACTTGGTCGGTAAGCACTTGGTGGCGGTGGCGACGGCCGGTGGCTGAGCGCCGGCCGTCGCCGCATTCCGCCACGTGATGGAGTTCGCGGAGGGTCAGCCAGCCGACGGGTCGCGCGGTGCCGGCTTGTCGGCTTGCGGGAGCCGTTGGGTCCCGGGTTGGCGGGGACCGATGTCGCTCTGCTCGTCCTGAGTCGGCTCGACCTTCCGCTTACCCTCGGGCGGCTGCCGAGGCGGCATGTCGATGCCGATTGCTCGGGCGTACTCGGCGAGGATGCCGCCGGCTTCGGCGAGCAGCCATGAGCCGTCGCGGAGCTTGACGATTCCTTGGGCGTAGTTGCCCAGTGCCCGGTTGGCCAGGGGGTTGGTGGCTCCGGTGGTCAGGGCGCGGAACTCGGCTCGGGCGTTCTCGGCGTCCTGGATGACGACCTTGGTCAGGTCCTGCTGTTGGCCGATGGAGACGTGCAGGTCTCGCAGCGCGGCGGCGAGGTCGGGCAGGGTCACGGTTGATACCTCCGGGTGAGGTCGGCTGCGGGATCAGGGCCTGCGGTGATGCGGCGGGCGTTGATGAGCTGGGGTCGGGTCGCGCCGGGTGTTCTTCGGGGCAGGCGGCCGTAGCGGGTGAAGGTGGCGGCGGCTTGCTCGTTGCTGGGGCAGGGGCCGATGAGGTGGCAGCGCAGGCAGTAGCCAGTGGCGCTGGAGGTGACGTGCTCGTCGAGCGCTCGCTGCGCGGCGGTGATCTGGTCGATGGCCGCTGCGGACAGGTAGACGGTGGTGGCCATGTCAGTCCTGTGGATGTGGGAGGGCGGCGACACGGGCGAGGACGTGCCGGAAGCGTCCGGCTCGGCCGTGCGCGGTCATTTCGATGCCTTCGAGCCACACCCACTGGCCGTCGTACCAAAGGCTGAGGTCGAGGCGGACGTGGACGATCCGCAGCCGAAGCGGGCCGCTGCCGTGCTGGTAGTCCTGCTCGCGTAGGTGCACGACTTCGCCGGGTGCGACGGCGACTACAGGGGTGATCGGCGTGGGGGTCACAGTCCGCTCGTCCAACCCGTCCGGCCGGGATACGGGCGGGATCTGCGGCCTCCGCAGTCGGGGCAGTTCAGCGCCGACCCGCACCGTCGGCACCATCGAGACTTGACCTTGAACAGGAACAGTCCGGCGGCGAAGCCGAGCATCGCGACCACCACCAGGACGAGGGATGGAACCACTGTGTTGCCTCCCTGACTCGGCCTCTCGTGGGGACGCAGCCCGCTTCGGGTGACGGGCTGCGTCCCCGTCGAGAGGCGTCCGGGGCCGGACGAGCGGTGAGCCCCTGGGAGCGCGAGCCCACCGCCGCACCGCGCGGCTTTCGTGGGCCGCACCGCCCTGACATGCTCATGCCCATAGTGCCTATGCACTAGTGAGAATGCAAGGATTGCATTCGCATGTACGTCACTTGCCTGGCCTGCCTGGAGGTTGCATCCGCACGGCGGGCACACTCTGACTACGACAGGAGCGAAGGGACATGGAGTTGTCAGCTCGACGGCAACCACCCACCGTGCGCCTCCGGCGGCTCGCGGCGGAGCTGCGCAGCCTGCGCACCGCGGCCGGCCTCACCCGCGACGAGGTCAGCGAGCAGACCGGCATCAACCCCGCCACCCTCTACCGCATCGAGACGGCCAAGGTCCGCCCGCAGCGGCGCACCCTGATGGCGATGCTGGACAAGTACGGCGTCACCGACGAGGACAAGCGCAGCGAACTCATCGCCCTGTCCCGCCAGGCCGCGCAGCTGGGCTGGCTCCAGGCGTACGAGTCGGAACTGCCGGAGCTCTACACCACGTACATCAGCTTCGAAGCCGAAGCCCGCTCGGTCCGCAACTACGAGTCGCTCTTCGTCCCGGGCCTCCTCCAGACCGAGAACTACGCCCGCGCCGTAATCCGGGGCGTGTTGCCGCTGGCGACCGACGCGGACGTGCAGGCCCGGGTGGAGGCGCGGATGCAGCGGCAGCAGTCCCTGCGCACCACCGATCCGCTGCGCCTCTGGGCGATCCTCGACGAGGCCGTCCTGCACCGGCTGACTGGCGGACCAGTCATCATGGCCGAACAGCTTGATGCCCTGGTGAGCGCGGCGGGCCAGCCGCACGTCACGCTTCAAGTCATCCCGTTCACCTCGGGCGCGCACGCCGGCATGCCCGGCTCGTTCGTCGTCATGGATTTCCCCGACCCGGCCGACCCCGCCCTGGTGTACGTCGACAGCATGGCCGGCGACCTGTTCCTCGAACGGGAAGCAGACGTCCGCCGCTACACCAGCACGTTCGAACACCTTCGCGCCACCGCACTCGACCCGACCAGCTCGATCAAGCTGATCCAGGAACACGCCGCGGCGATCAGTCAGGAAGGAGGTACGGGATGACCTCAGTTGACCTGTCCCGCGCCCAGTGGAAGAAGAGCACCCGGTCCAGCGGGAACGGCCAATGTGTCGAGGTCGCCGACCTCGCCGACGCGGTGGCCCTCCGGGACAGCAAGGATCCGACCGGTCCGGCTCTCCTGTTCCGCCGCGAAGGTTGGACCAGCTTCCTGGCCGGCGCCAAGCAAGGACAGTTCACCCACCGGTAGGCGGATGCGTCCGTCGGCGACCATGGGCGCGCTTCTGCGCGTGCCCGTTACTTGCGCCACCAGGTGGCGCGTCCGCGCATGCCGTGGTGCCAGGTGTCGGCCTTAAGCCGGGTCGCGTCGATGGCCTGCTGGTCGCGCTCGGAGCGGTACTCGCGGTGGGGCTGGTGCGGGCTCCAGTCGCCGATGAAGGGCCGAAGATCGTCGGGCTGGGGGTCGATGTCGAAGTCGATGCCGGCGAGGGCTCCGTCGCCGCAGGTCGGGTCGAGGCGGTCGGCTGCGGCTCGCGCCCAGCCGATCCATCGGGCACGGTTGTCCAAGCCGTCCGGCCTGTCGGGGCCGGCTACTTCGAGGGCGTCGCAGAAGGCGCGGATCTCGTTGGCGGAGATCCAAGAGTCGTAGGCCCGCCGGAACGCCTTCTTGCGTAGGAGTTCGGCGGCCTGGGGACGGGCTTCGTCGAGCGCGACCTGCCAGCGGCGACGCTCTTCTGCCCGCTTCCTTTCTTGCTCAGCGACGTATTCGTCGTGGGCACGTTGAGCAGCCTGTTTGGCTTCCTCGTCGGCGGCGATGCCGGCTTCGACGTCGCGGATGATGCGAGGTATGCGTTTTTCCAGGGGGGTGCGCTTGTCGTCGGTCCAGGTGTCCTTCTTGTCCCAGCCGGCGCGGGCGATCTCCATCCGCAGCCGGCCGGAGGCGATCCGGTCGGTCTTGGGGAGCACCATCCACCGGTTGCGCCGCAGCTGCCGGGCCTCCTGCTCGGTGGGGACGTGGGGGATCTCGTCGTACTCCTCGATCAACCTGATCCTGCGGCGGGTCTTGTCGACTTGGAGGTAGACCGACGGGTTCTTGGTCTTGGTGTTTACCCCGACCCGGTGGCCTTGCCGTCGGGCTTCGGCGGCGAGGCCGCGGATCAGGTCTAGCGCCCGCGGGACGGATGCCTCCGCAACCTCCAGGCCAGCCGGGTTTTTCTCCAGCGCCGCGAACACGAGATCGGGGTCGGTGGTGACGCGGCGGGTATTGAGCCGGATCCGGTTCCAATCCTTCTCGTCCGGGTCGTCGTCGTTGGACAGCCGAATGATCAGGTCCCCGGCGGCGCGGCCGGTGTGCTTGAGGTGGAACCCGGCGGGCACGAGACCGTGCTGCTTGGCCGCGTGAATGACCCGCCGGTACCCGGCGCGCTCCTCGGAGTCGGGGCTTTCGACTCGCACGGTCCCGCCCTCGGATTGAAGGCGTTTCACAAGCTGCCGGGAATGCTCCAGGGTCTCAGTGGCCGGGGACTGCGTCGAGCCGGTCGCCGCGGTGGCGCCACCGGCTTCCGATCTGGACGAAGCTGGCCCACCTTCCTTGGCGGCGGCGACGGCGGTCCGGGCTCGCTGGTGGGGTGTCGCCGCATCGCCCAGGAGCCGGTCGGGGTGGTCAGGATGGATGCCGTTGTCGAGGTAGAAGCGGCCGGCGTCGGTGATCTGCGCCCGCCACACGCCGCCTCGGCGGCTGATGTCAACGAGACGGCGGGTCTGCAGGGCACGGGCCGAATGGCGCTGGTCGAGACCGTCGGGACCGCTGAGGTCGTCCCCGTCGCCAATCCGCCGCAGCAACAGCAGTTGGTGTTCCTTCAGTGGATCCCATCTCTGCACCCTCTCGACCTTCGACTGTCTGGGCCTGATCCGCAAGGAACGACACCCCTGCCTGAGTTTGATGAGGTCTCAGCAGCCTACGAGGGATGCCGCTGTCCTTCACCATGAACCCGGGCAGCGGTGAAACAGATACGCGCGTATCGTTGATACGCGGTTTGTTTGTCGGCCTGCTGCCCCTAGCTTCGAGTGCGGACAACGAACCACATAGGAGGAGGCACCATGGTGGTAAGGCTGGCGCAGCTGGTCGGTGATCTTTCTGGGCCATACATCATGGGCGCGATTCTGTTACCGGTGCTGTTCGTCGGCTGGGTCATCATGAGCAAGCGGCGGACCCGTCACCTCACGCAGCTGATCCGCGCGATGCGGGGATCGGTCCGCCCGAGAGGTGGCTCCCGTGGCCGCAGCCAAGAGGGGCGCTGACGATGTCCACGCTGGAATCGCTGATGACCAGGGAAGAGGTGGCTCACGCTGCCGGCGTCACCACGCAGGCGGTGAGCAACTGGGCGCGTAGGCACCCTAATTTTCCTCAGCTCGTCCAGCGCGGATCCCGAGGGGGCTATTTGACGTTGGCGGTGGCAGCGTGGCTCGATGGCCGCCACATCCCGCGCCCCGCGTTGCTGCCGGGCGAGCGCCCGGGAATGACCTACGGGGAGCGGTTCCGCTCCGCGGTGGGGTGCCCAGCGTCACCGGGTGCCGACGATCCAACGCATGCGCCGACGGTGGATCCACTCGACGAGCGTTTGTGGGCGCCGCTGGAGCGGTTGCTACGCAAGAGCGAAGTACCTGCGGTCTTCGAGGCCGTCGTCCTGTCCCTGCTGTGCCTGCGAGATGCCTCTTCGGTCGACTGGGCGGCGATGTCGAGACCTTCCGTCGACACGATCCACGAGATTGCCATGCAGGCGTGGCGGCGGCAGCCGAAGCACATGGCGACTGCCACAAAAGTCCTTCGAGAGGTTCCAGCGACCCTCTACGGGCGGCATCAACTCCTCAACATCGTCCGCATCCTTTCCGCAGCTCGGGCGCCAGCCGATCAAGTGTTCGAGTACTTGCTCGACAGATTCGCCAAGTTCCGACACAGCAGCCCAGACGAGTACCTGGTCCCGGCCGATCTGGCGCGTCTGATGGTGCGGATGGTCGATCCCGCACCCGGTGATCGCGTGCACGACCCTTGTTGCGGTCCGGGAACCCTGCTGGTGGCTGCGGGGAAGCACATGGCCGGCATGGCCGGAACCCGCTCGCCGGTCGCTCTCACTGGTCGGGCTGCGACGGCCAGGACCTGGGGCCTCGCCACGATGAACGCCGCAATCCACGGCATGCAGGTCGAGCTCGGAGATGGGCCGCCGTCGGACCCGGGTGAGATCGACGCCGAGCCGGGCCGGTTCGACGTCGTGCTGCTCAACCCGCCGTTTGGCATGAGGAACTGGAGCCTTCCCGCGTCGCGCTCGGCACGCCCGTGGCCGTACGGCGAGCCTTCTCCGCACAACGTCACCATGGCCTGGCTGCAGACCGCGGTCGAGGCGCTTGCCCCCGGCGGCCGGGCTGCTGTGATCATGCCCTACAACGCCACGTTTGCCCTCGCCGTCCGGGAGCGAGAGATCAGAAGGGCGATGGTCGAGCACGGAGCCGTTCGTTGTGTCGTCGCGCTGCCCAGTCACATGTTCCGCGAGACCACGGTCCCGGTAACAGTGTGGATCTTGGCCCATCCCAGCGACAACGCGAGTGGGGAAGTCCTCTTCGTTGACGCCCAGGGGGCGACTCGCAGGAGCAGTCCCACCCACCGTGTACTGACGGAGCGTGGTTGCCAAGCAGTCCTCGACGCATACCAGGGATGGATGAACGGGACGGCCGTCCTCCCGATCGCGATTGAAGACTTCGCCGCCACTACAGCGACGGTGACGGAGATTCGAGAGCACGGTCACGACCTTCAGCCCCTTACCTACCTGAATCAGCGTCGGCAAGTCGTGCCCGATCCGCGAACCTCGCCGACGCTTCCCGCACTGCAGAAGGACCTGGCCCGGCTGGACGCCGACGCCAGGACAGCCGACCTGACCCTCAACCGCCGCCTCGAAAGGTTGGTGTCGTGGACACGCTGATTGGCCCCGTCCCGGATGACTGGCAGATCCGACGTCTTGACGAGTGCTGCGACGTGCAACCAGGCCCGTCCGGCACCACGTTGAGGTCCACCGCGTACGTGATCGGAGGCGTCCCCGTCGTGAAGGCCGGCGATATCGGCCCCGAGGGAATCAGCCCCAGCGTCAGCCTGGACGAGGAAACCGCCAAACGCCTGTGGCCACGGTACGAGCTATGCCCCGGCGACATTGTGCTCGTGCGCATCGGCATAACAACCCGGCACGCGATGGTGACCGAGCGACAAAAGCGCTGGTTGCTCGGCGGCTCCTGCATCCGCATCCGCGTGACCCGAGACATCTCCGCGGAGTACCTCGCCTGCTACCTCACCCACCCCGCAGTGCAGGAATGGCTGGCCGAGCACACCCAGCGCGGAGTGCTGCCCACACTCAACGGCCGCAAGGTCCGGGAGATGCCCCTCGTGCTACCACCCGCAGCTGTTCAGCGGGGCGTTGCCGAGGTCGCCAGGGCCATCGACACAAAGATCCGTGCGCATAAGGACGTCATCCAGGCCACCCGAACGTTGCGCGAACTACTTATTCCGCAGATGCTCGCCGGCGATCCCGTGCTGCCGGAGGCAAGCGTCGGTCGTGACGCGTAAGGAATTCGGTCGCAAGGAAGTCTCGCTGGGCGTACGGGTGGACGCAGGTGGACGGAGGAGAACAACGAATAACGGAGGCGAACGCATCAGCACAGACAGGCACAGTCGTCAAGACTCGTTACCTGATCGTTGCCATCGAGAGGCTTGACCCGGTGTGGGTTGCCGGGGCGTACTGGATGAGCGTTCCCCGCGCGGCCGGCCTGGCCCGGTCGCGTCACGACGAGGGCGGCACCACTTCCGGTGGCGCCTGTCGTCGTTCACGGCACAGCCAAACGCTGCCGCCGGCACGGGGACGCTGGGTGATGGGAGGACCGCTGATGAAGGACCTGACGCCGGCGAGTTGAGCCGCCGCCACGACAGACGCTGTCCGCGGCTGTCGTGGTGAGTCCCCGCCGACGAGCACCGCGGCGCCCATGGGCGCCGTAGGACCGTCAACGCCTCCGCTCCCTCAACTGCGCCGCTTGCCCCCGATCGTATCGACGGCGACCTGCCCTGTCAGGTCGTCGCGACCGGTGCTGCCCGAATCCGGTCGCCCCCTGGCGGGACTGGCTCGTTCGTCATCTCCACAGTGACACCTGACCTCTACCCGTCGAGGTCCGCCCGGCCAGGACTCACCCCGGCGCGTACCCGGCTACCCACCATCACCACGCCCGTCCGCACGACCCAACCAGCAACCCTTCTTCTCCTTTGGAGTACATCCTGAACACGCATCGACTCTCGTCGCCACCGCTGGCGGTCATCGCATCCTCGACGTCCACCGCTGACAGACCCGGGCTTGACCTCCCGTTGCCGGTCCCGCCGGGTCTCCTGCTTACCGTCCCGCTTCACCCGGACCCCCGAACGGACCCCCATTGGCACCTCACACCGCACGTCAACGCCTCTGTCCTGACCTCCTGTCCTGATGCGACTGACCCTCACCACGGGTCTCTCCCCCGGGGAAGGCGGTGACGGATGGCTGATCCCGTTCTCCGGGTCCAAGCCCAACTCACCACCCGTGACCTCGTCCTGCTCGGCTGGCTCGCCGACCATGGTGTCCTGACCTCCTTCCAGATCGCCAACGCCCTGTTCCCCTCGGTCGACTACGCCCAGGAACGCCTCCGCACCCTCACCGATCCGTTGGGGGTAATGGACCGGTTCCGGCCGCAGCGACCCGACGGCGGTTCCTACCCCTACCACTACGTCCTGGCCCAACTCGGCGTAGAAGTCGTCGCCGCGCAACGCGGCGAGGACCTGCCCCACAAGGACCGGGCCCGCCGCCGCCGCTGGCACCTCACCCAGCGGGCGAACCTGCCCCACCTGCTCGGCGTGAACGGCTTCTTCACCAACCTCGCCGGACACGCCCGCACCCACCCCGACAGCACCCTGGTGCGTTGGTGGCCAGCGGCCCGCTGCCAGCAGACCGGCGCCTTCGCCGAACCCGGCGACGACGTCACCGCCTTCGCCTACACCGCCCGGTCACGGCCCGACGGGCACGGCATCTGGGCCGAAGGCGGCCGGCGCGTGGCGTTCTTCCTCGAGTTCGACCTCGGCACCGAACGCCCACTGTCCCGGCTCGTCGACAAACTGCACGGCTACCACGACCTCGCCCGCACTACCGGCCGGTTCTGGCCGGTGCTGTTCTCGCTGCCCTCCCCGGTACGCGAGCGACACCTGCACCAGGAACTCAACGCCGCCGGGACCCGCTACCCGGTAGCCACCGCCGTCCACGCCGACGTCAGCGGCACCAGCCCCGCGGAGGCCGTGTGGTGGCTGCACCGCGCCGACGTGGCGCCGCTGCGCCTGGCCGACCTCGCGCCACCCAACAGCAGCCCCGGACAGGCGCCCTGACGGCACACCCGCCGACCTCAGGCGGACGAAGGCGCGGACGATACCTCCGCGTTCGCGGTGACAGCAAGACCCCTGGATCTGTCAGTGGCTCTCCAACATCCGACTGCGACTCGCCGACAGAGGCTGACAGGCGTTGACAGATCCAATCCCTTCCCGTTGACGGATCGCGGAGCTATCCTCCGCCCCCAACAATTCCGAGATCGACCGGCCACCACCACTCGTTTCATGAATCGGATCGATCGCGCGAACCCGCGCAGGAAAGGAAAACGTATGAACGAAGGACTCCGACCCCAGCAGCGTCACACGCTCTTCGGAGGACCGTGGCCCACGAGCCCCACGAAAACGACGTCCGGAGCTATCCTGACGCACCGCATCCCGGTACCGCCACCAAAAACGGCGGTGCGAAAACACCCCGCACCCGCGGAAAGAACCCGACCATTCCGATCCGGATCACGCGGATCGAAACCGTACCCATGACTCCCGCCGAACTCGACAATGCGGCCGAAGCACTCGCCGTCCTGCTCAACCACTTCATCGACGACCACCCCGACCTCTTCCAGTAACCCGCCATGCCGGTGGCGGCCACCCCGGCCGCCACCGGCACCGCCCCTCCACCGAGAAGGACACCGCCCGTGACAGCCCCACCCCTCGCCCCACCCAAGCGGCGCGGCCGACGCGCACACCAACCCACCACAGCCGAGCGGCCCACCGGCCCGTGCCGGGTCTGCGTCTACATCCGCCGCTCCACCGACGACGAACACCAACCCTTCTCCCTCGACGCTCAACGCGCC
The DNA here is from genome assembly GCF_033804685.1 of Micromonospora sp. RTP1Z1. Classification (NCBI taxonomy): domain Bacteria; kingdom Bacillati; phylum Actinomycetota; class Actinomycetes; order Micromonosporales; family Micromonosporaceae; genus Micromonospora; species Micromonospora sp. RTP1Z1. The sequence goes on along the minus strand of NZ_JAPFQV010000050.1, from coordinate 7,219 downwards.
GCCCTGGAGAAATACGTCAAGTCCCAACCCGGCTGGACCATCGTCGCCGAATACGAAGACGACGCCTCCGGCGCCACCACCCACCGACCCGGTCTTCGGAAAGCACTCAACGCCGCGAAAGCCGGCCTCTACGACGTCCTGCTCGTCTACCGACTCGACCGATTCAGCCGCAGCGTCGCCGACCTACTCGACCTCATCAACATCCTCGAAGCATCCGGCGTCCGATTCTCCTCCGCAACCGAACCCGTCGACACCGGCGGACCCTTCGGCCGCATGATGCTCCAACTCCTCGCCGTGTTCGCCGAATTCGAACGCAACATCATCATCGACCGAGTGAAAAGTGGCATGACCGCGAAAGCCAGCAAAGGCAAATGGGCCGGCGGCACCCGCCCCTACGGCTACCTCGTCAACCCCGACCACCGCCTCGTCCCCCACCCCGACGAGGCACCCGTCCTCCGCGACATCTTTCGCCTCTACACCCGCGACCGCGTCGGCACCCGCGCCATCGCCACCATCCTCAACGAACGCGGCGTCCCGAACCGGACCGGGAAGAAGTGGTCCGGACACACCATCAACCGAATCCTGGACAATCCCGCCTACGTCGGGGACATCGCCTACCGCGACGTCTACGTCCCTGACGCCCACGACGCGCTGATTGACCGGGACATCTTCCAACGCGCCCAAGACATCGCCGCAGCGCGCGGCGACGTCCAAACCCAGCGGGCGCTGTCCGACTCGGACTACTACCTCACCGGCCTGTTGACATGTCCGCGCTGCGGACAGCGCTACATCGGCACGTCCGCCAACGGACGGACCCGCCGCTACCGCTACTACACCTGCTTCACCCGCACCCGCTACGGCAAACACGCCACCTGCGATGCACCCCGCCTACCCGCCGACGACCTCGACAACGCCATCCTCAAAGCGCTGCACGACTTCTACACCACCGCCGAACCCGTCCTGACCGCCATGATCGAACGCGCCCACGCCCAACGCAACAGCACCACCGACGACCGCAGCGCCGAACTCACCGCCCTCGCCCACCAGATCACCACCACTGAAGCCGCCATCGACCGATATCACACCGCGTTCGAGAACGGCACCATGGACGACACCACCGCCGGCCCGCGCATCCGGGAACTCCGCCAACAACTGGCCCAACTCCACACCCGGCACGCCGAACTCGCAGCCGGTCTCGCCGCCCAGCCCGCCCCACCGACACCCGGCACCATCGCCCTGATCCGCGACTACCTCACCACGATCATGGCCAGCGGCAGCGACACCGAACGCAAGGCCGCCATCGAGACCCTCATCGCCGAAGTCCAACTCACCGACCAGGGAGTCGTACCCGTGTTCAAGATCCCCACCGACACGACAATGCCCCCGCCCAAAACAGACGGGGGCACATCGAAAGAACCACCGGTTCGCACAATGGTGCGGTCGGTGGGCCGCTAGGGACTCGAACCCTGAACCCCTCCGGCGTGCTCGTGATCAACTCCAATCGGGCGGATCGGCCGCCTGACCTCGGCAAGTTCTTCCGCTGCCTTGCAGCGGTTGACAGCCCTTGTCGGCGTCAGTTGTGCCCGCCTTGTGCCCGATGATCTCCCCGAGGACGCGGCCTCTTGCCGCCCGGATCGCTACCGGGAACGCTGTCGACCATGACTCAAGAGGACCGTTTGCAGCGGATGATTGAGGATCTCCGACGGATGCGGGAGCAGTGTGTCAATCCCCTGGAAGCGTGGAGGGTTGTTTAAGCTGCCTGGGCCCGGCGGGCTTCGGCGATGAAGTGTTCGTAGTCGACCGGTGACATGCCGTCGCAGGCGCTGTGGCGCCTGCGGACGTTGTAGAAATCGACGATCCAGGTGGCGATCTTGATGCGGGCTTCCGGCGCGGGTGCGGAACCGCTGCCGGTGGATGTACTCGACCTTGATGGTGGAGTTGAACGCCTCGGCGGCGGCGTTGTCCAGGGCGCAGCCGACCCGGCCCATCGACTGCAGGACACCGAGACGCTTGCAGGCCTTGGCGTAGTCGGCGGCGGTGTACTCCTTAGGTTCAAGGAGTCGTCGCAACACCGGCTCGTTGCAGTGATCTTAGGTGTTCTTCCAGGGCTTCTGCTGGCGTTCGCCAACCCAGTGACTTATGGGGCCGGCTGTTGAGCGTTGCGGCGATGGCGTCCAGGTCGGTGACGCTGTGTCGTGATAGGTCGGTGCCTTTTGGGAAGTACTGGCGTAGCAGCCCGTTGGTGTTTTCGTTGGTCCCCCGCTGCCAGGGGCTATGTGGGTCGCAGAAGTAGATGTCCAGACCCGTGTCCAGGCGCAGCTGGACGTGCTGGGCCATCTCAGCTCCTTGGTCCCAGGTCAGTGAGCGTCGTAGCTGTTCGGGCAGGGTGCTGATCTGCTCCGTGATCGCGTCGCGGACCGCTTCGGCGCCATGCCCGGCCAGTGGCGGACCGTTCTTCACGACAGGTTGCTGGCCGTGTCCTTCCATCCGAGGCAGGTGCAGCAGCATCGTGAACCGGGTGCTGCGTTCGACCAGCGTGCCGATCGCGGACCGCTCAAGTCCGATGATCAGGTCGCCTTCCCAGTGCCCAGGCACCGCCCGGTCGGCGGCCTCTGCCGGCCGTTGGCTGATCATCACCTCCGGGCTGAGGAAGTGCTTGCCGCGGTTGCGGGTGCGGGCCTGCGGCACTCGTAACGCCCGGCCGGTGCGCAAGCACGCCGTCAGCTCACGGCGCAACGCACCGCGGCCCTGAATATAAAGCGATTGGTAGATCGCCTCGTGCGAAATTCGCATCGACTCATCATCCGGGAAATCCACCCGCAACCGTCGGCTGATCTGCTCCGGGCTCCAGGCCGTTCCCCACCGCCGATCCGCGCGACGGCCATGCCGCCGGCCCTTCCACGGCACATTCGGACCCGGAATCGGCCGGCCCTCGCCATCGGTGACCGTGCCAGCGAGCCGGTCCTGCACGTAGTCGTGCAACCGCTGATTCGCCGCCAGTTTGGCGGGTTTCGGACGACGGCCACGGCGTTCGGCATGCCACTGCGCGGCCACAGCACGGTAATCAAGACTGCCGCCACGAGACGCGGCGTTGCGGCGCAACTCCCGCGAGATCGTCGACGGGTCACGGCCCACCGCCCGAGCGATCTCCCGCACGCCCTTGCCCTGCGCTCTGAGCAGCGCGATCTCCTCACGCTCGGCGAAGGACATATACCGGCCCGACACCGGGGCCAGCGACAAAGGCGGCATACCGCCACCCTGACGAAACCAGCGGCCGCCCACCGGCTGCGACACACCACACGCCGCCGCGGCCTCTTCGCTCGACAGCCCCTCAGCGATCCGCCGCCAGAACTGCCGCCGCACCTCCCGATGCTCGTTCACACCCGGCCGACCCGGCGACCGCATCGCCGGGCGACCCGTCACCACTGTCACCCAACCCGCAGGTCTTCCCATGCCACACCCCTTGATCGAGGTGTTGCGACGACCACTTGAATCCGCCCTCACTGCCGCGGTCGCTGTGGAAGATCACTCCGTCGACGGTGCCGCCGCGGGTCGCCGCGGCCATGCTCAGGGTGGCGACGGTCAGGTCGGCGTCGTGGTGGGCGCTCATCGCGTAGCCGAGCAGCCGGCGGGAGTACAGGTCGATCACGGTGGCGAGGTAGAGCTTGCCCTCGTCGGTGGTGACCTCGGTGATGTCGCCGCACCACAACACGTCCGGTGCGACGGCGGTGAACTGCCGCCGGACCCGGTCCGGGGCCACGGGACGTTTGCCCTGCCTGGTGAGGCTGCGTCGGCGCCGGGGTGTGCGTCCGGCCAAGCCGAGCGCGGCCATCCGCGCCGCGACGGTGTTGACCGACACCTGCCACCCGTCGGCGTGCAGATCCTGGGCCACTCGGGGAGATCCGTACGTGCCACCCGAGGCGTCGAAGGAGGCCCGGATCGCCTCGTCGAGGGCGTCGCGGCGGTCCTGCCGGGCGGTGGGCTGCCGGTCACGCCACTTGTAGAACCACGACTGCGACAACCCCAGCGCCCGGCAGGTCACCGCGTGCGGCACGGCGTGCTCGGTCCTCTGAGCGGCGACGAAGCCGGCCACACTCACTTCGTCGCCTCCTTGACCCACAGGACCACAGATCGCTTGAGCACATCGCGCTCCATCGCCAGCTCCGCGTTCTCCCTGCGCAGCCTGACCAGCTCGGCGCGTTCGTCCTCACCAAGACCGCCGGCGGCAGCCTCACCGCGGGCCCGCCGATCCTGCACCACCCAGTTGGCCAGAGTGCCGTCGTTGATCCCCAGATCCCGGGCGACCTGCGCGATCGGCTTGCCCGTCTCCCGCACGATCCGCACGGCGCCCTCACGGAACTCCCGGTCGAACCGTCTCCTCGTCTCAGCCATGACCATCTATCCCCTTAGGTCCGGCCTCCACGCTATCGGGGGAACCTCAGTGTGAGCCCAAGTCCAACCTGAATCCGCGGTACCTCCGGTACTCCAACGCTGTGTCGGCGCTGCGATGGATCATCGACGACCTAGCTAGGGAGCGAGCGGCGCAGCCGCCGGCGACAGACGACGTGTCGGCGAACAGCTAGCGCGCTTCGTCCCGAACGCGGGTACGGCGCAGCATCTGCTGCCATCGGTTGTCATCCCGTGCCTCTCAGCTCGGCGACCACCCCGCCTGCTGTCGTGACGTGACGCCCGCAGGCGACACGTTCGGTGCTTCCTTGCTGCATCCGCGAGTGGCCGAGAGAGTAGGCGCACCGACCCGGCCCTGAAGCTATGGATTGCCGGCGAGGTCGTCGCTCACGGCTTCGTGCGCAGGCCACAAGCCCCGGCTGGCTGGTTGTAGGTTCCAGCGGTCCGGTGCGTTGCTGTACTTGTCTGCTGTACGGCGACCAGGGCCGCAACGGGGCTACGAACCTCGGCGGGGGAGCAGGAGTAGGGGCCCCTGCCGAGTACGCATTCTCGGCGACAGCCGCGCCGACGACCTGCCCATGCCTCGGCGCCTTGCGACCACGCACGCAAGCACCGGGTCAATACGATCGCAGTGCTCCCTGACCATAAATAACGTAACAGCGATCTCGGCGTGGCACCATCGGGCACACGACCGACTGCGCAGGTCAGCGGCCATGGCTATGTTCCTCGGATGCCTACTCACAAGATCACTGCGGCTTCGGCGGGTACGTGGACGCTCGGCGACTTGACCGTCAACCGGATCGGATTCGGCGCGATGCGACTGACGGGCAGCGCCGCCCTCGGCCTCGGCACGCCAAGCGACCGCGGCCGGGTCATCGGCGTGCTGCGCCGTGCGGTCGAGCTGGGTGTGAACCACATCGACACCGCGGCGTTCTACTTCTCCTCGCTGCGCTCGGCCAACGAGCTGATCAACCGGGCGCTGGCGCCGTACCCCGACGATCTGGTCATCACCACGAAGGTCGGTCCCGGCCGGGATCCGTCCGGCGATTGGCTGCCACTGGCCCGGCCGGATCAACTACGTGGGCAGGTCGAGGAGAACCTGCGCCAGCTCGGCCGCGACCACCTGGACGTGGTGAACCTGCGCCAACACGGCCTCGACTCGATCGCCGAGCACTTCGGTGCGCTTGCCGACCTGCGCGACGCCGGCCTGATCCGGCACCTGGGCATCTCGAATGTCCGCCCGCAACATCTCGCACAGGCCCAGGCGATCGCCCCCGTCGTGTGCGTGCAAAACGCGTACGGCATCGACAAACGCATCAGCGACAAAACCCTCCGCACGTGTGGCGATCAGGGCATTGCGTTCGTGCCATTCTTCGCGATCGCCGGTGACAGACGTGAGGCCGGCGGTGTCGCCGACAACGACGCGGTCCTCGCCATCGCACGTGCACACGGCGCCACGCCCGCGCAGGTCCGGATCGCCTGGACGCTCAGTCGCGGGCCGCACGTGTTGGCCATCCCGGGTACGGGCAACCCGGATCACCTGGTCGAGAACGTGGCCGCCGGGGCGCTTCGCCTGTCCGCGGACGAGCTGGCCCGCCTCGAATAGCGCCACACCGGGCAGGCGACATCTCGCTTACAAGCTCTGTGCGCTTCGTCCGGCGGGGTCCGTCCGCGTCGCTGACCTGGAGTCATCGTCCGTGGGCCGCTCGCCCTGGTCGTCTCCGTCTCGGCCTGTTGCTGTCGCCGTTGCTGTCGAGGGCCCTGGCAGTTACTCCCACACTGCCAGGGGGGATCTCTCGAACTTCCCTGGCCTGCATGGCGCTGGACTGCGGTAGAGCCGCCGTTCTCTCCGCCATTCCCCGTGAATCCCCCGACGTCTCCTGCCGACCTGGCACGGATTTGGCACGCAGTACGGCCGCTTGTCGGGTCGATTGGTCATTGGTAAGTGATCAGTTCCAGCAGGGAGCCGTCCGGGTCCCGGAAGTAGACACTCACGCCTCGACCACGCCCACCACTGCGATCGACGGGCCCCTCCTCTACCTCGACATGATGGCGACGAAGGTGGGCCAGCACCTCTTCTACCGTGCCGGACCAGACAAAACATAGATCGCTGCCGCCGGGTGCAACCGGCGGGCGCGCCACCAGGCTCCCGATATCCAGATCCGGCCCATGCACGTTGAGCTGCTGATCGCCGAACCTGTACGCGACATGACCGCCAGGGTGATCAACGACTTCGGCTCCCAGCACACTCTGGTAGAAGGTCGTTGATCGCTTCCAATCGCTCACCGCGATCACGCAGTGGTCGAGTTTGACTCGTGCCTGATGCATGACCGGACCGTACCCGGCAGCAACCTGCAGCATCGCGCTTGACCCCCAGCTCGCGGCAAGCCCGTCGGATCGGGTCCGGTGCGCGGTCAGCCGGCACAACTGGATGCCGTCCGGGTTGGTTCGGGCGCTGGTACCTCGCTGCTGTACCGCCCCCGCACGCTAAGGATCGAACTCTGTCGGTCCACAGCCTGGTCCTAGTAGGTCCCCTGAGTCATCTAGAGTCAGCCGGTGGAGTTTGGAACCTTCGCCGGCTTCGCCCTGCTGGGCTGTGCGGGACTTAGCTGCCTCTTCCTCGTTGCCGTTGTAGGGCTCATCGGAGCCTGGTGGAAGCCGAAGGGCTGACGCGCGACGACTGACCCGGAAGGTGTCAACCTTTTCGGGGCGGATGGTTCAGGGGTTCGTTGACTGAGTCGGCTCGTCGTTGGGCTTGTTGATCCACGCGGGTTCGGGTAGGGCGGGTGGTTGTGGGATGCCGCGGACGAAT